>SOIV01000042.1 GCA_004377005.1 Candidatus Aminicenantota bacterium
AGTCGAAGGAGGCGATGTAGCCGGCAATGATCTGAGGTGTGGAATAGATGCCGGCGCCAATTGTGATCCCGATCAGGATGGCGATCCCGTCAAAGACCCCCAGAGCCTTGCGGAGAGAAGGCCTGGAAGAGTTGGCCTCATTTGCCATCGTGCGTAACATATAGCACAGCAAAATTTAGCGGTCAAACGCTTTCCTTTCAGCTCTATAAAAAATTATTGAATAAAGGAAAAGGCTACTTTTTCTCCTTCCCATTTTTTCATGTTCAAAATAATCATTAAAAACTTGATAAGAATAGTAAATCCTGCAATACTTTTCCCTTGCTGAAACGATAGAAAAAATCTTCATCTATTCTCGATTGATATAGGTAAGACCTGATGAATAACCATGATTACATAAAGCTTATCGATATAAAAAAAGAGGCATTAGAGGCAGAAAAGAGAATAAGAGAACATATCAGAGAGACTCATGTTGAATATTCCCCCTTTCTCAGTCAATCAGGAGACTGTAATGTCTATCTCAAACTTGAAAACCTTCAGTTAAGCGGCTCGTTCAAGCTACGAGGAGTCATGAATAAGCTCCTTTCCCTGGCTGAAAAAGAGAGGAAAATTGGACTGGTTACAGCTTCATCCGGTAATCACGGCGCAGCGTTTGCCTATGCACTTAAAAAACTGGGATTGAAAGGAACAATCTTCATGCCCTCAATCTCAAATCAGGCAAAAATTGAAGGCCTTCGTTATTATGATGCAGAGTTAAAATTTCATGGAACAGACTGTGTCGAAGCAGAAGTTTTTGCCAGGAATACTGCAGAAAAAAATCACCTCCAGTATATCTCTCCCTATAATGACCTCCAGATAATCGGCGGCCAGGCTACAATCGGGATCGAACTACGGAGGCAAATCGAAAATATAAATACCGTGCTTGTGCCGGTCGGCGGAGGAGGCTTGATATCAGGAATCGCAGGGTACCTAAAATCCATAGATAAAAATATAGAAATTATCGGCTGCCAGCCCGAAAACTCCGCAGTTATGTATGAATCCATTAAAGCTGGGAGAATTGTGGAAATGGAATCAAAGCCCACGCTTTCTGATGCATCTGCGGGTGGGATCGAGAAAGGCACCATTACTTTAAACATCTGTAAAAAATACGTTGATGATTTCATTCTTGTCACAGAGGAAGAGATAAAAGAAGGCATTAAACTTTTCATAGAAAAACATAACATGCTCATAGAAGGTACAGCAGCCCTTCCAGCAGCCTCTTACCTTAAGACAATAGAAAAATTTAAAAATAAAAACGTCGTTTTAATCCTGAGCGGAGCGAGAATAAGCCTGGACCAACTGAAAGAAGTACTCAGCTAAGGAGACAAAAAATGACAGAAATTCCTCTGTTTAAAGCATAATTTAGACATTTTTTCTAAACTTCCTATTTATAAATCTCTCCTGCTAAATTACCAAGAACAAGTGCAGGTTTGATGAATCAAACCCCTGCAGATCTATCCTTACAAAATAAATCGGTGGGTTTGATGAATCAAACCCCTGCACAAGATAAATCATTCCACCTTAATGGCTTGT
>SOIV01000007.1 GCA_004377005.1 Candidatus Aminicenantota bacterium
ACAGAGCCTGTATGAACCCTTTCTTCAGGAGAATGGGGGTGCTCAATAGTCGGGCCGAAGGAAATCATATCCATCCCCGGAAACTTTTCTCCTATAATCCCGCATTCAAGGCCAGCGTGGATAGCGCCAACTTCTGGCTCTTTTTGAAACATTTTCTTGTAAACCTCTTTTAGAGTCTTGAGAAGAGGAGACTGGAGGTTGGGCGTCCAGGCTGGATAGCCTTCAGGCTGAGCAACCTTTGCTCCCACAAGTTCGCCCGAGGCTGCGATTGAATTTCGTACGGCCTCCAGGGCTGAGGCCACAGAACTTCGGCTGCTGCAGATTATTTGAGCTTTGTCTTTGTGAGTGTTAATAATGGCCAGGTTAGTAGAGGTTTCAACAAGGCCTTCCATCTCAGGATGCATGGCTATAACCCCATGAGGAAGAGTGAAAATGAGGTTGATGAGATCCTTCTGAGATTCTGGAGTTAAGGGATCTTCTTTTTGCTTATCTGATTTTTCGAAAGAAAAACTTGCGTCTTTCTCAACAGCCTTGTATTCGAATTGGATTTTGTCAAAAGCCTTCTGGAAAAAAGAGGATAAATCTTGACTCTGAGCCGGATCAAGGAAAAGATCAGCCCATGCTTCCCGGGCTATAGCGTTTCTTTTGTTGCCGCCTTCCATGCGGACAAGACCAAACTGAAATTCATTCATGGCCTGCCAGAGCATGCGGGCAAGTAATTTTACGGCATTTCCACGCCCCTGGTCGATATCAATTCCTGAATGTCCTCCTCTAAGACCGAAAATTTTCAGTCTGTAAGGCTCGCCGCCCTTACTTTTTTTCCTTTTTAGGGATAAGGTTATTTCTGAATCAGCTCCGCCTGCACAGCCGATAGTGAAAGCTCCTTCATCTTCACTGTCAAGGTTAAGGATTTTCTTTCCTTTAAGAAAATCAGATTCTATCTTGGTTGCTCCGGTCAGGCCTGTCTCCTCATCTACGGTAAAGAGAAATTCGAGAGGACCATGCTCTAAACTGTCATCCTCCATCACGGCGAGGGAAGCGGCTAAACCAATCCCGTTGTCTGAACCGAGGGTGGTTCCTATTGCCTGAATCCATTCTCCTTTGATTTCAGCCTTTATAGCGTCTTTATTAAAATCATGCTCAACATCAGAATTTTTTTCGCCGACCATGTCTATGTGTCCTTGTAGAATAATCGTGTCAGCCTTTTCATGGCCTGGTGATGCTTTTTTTTCAGTGACAACATTTCCGACTTTATCCCTTTTCCAGGCTAAATTCCGATCCTTAGCCACCGATATAATGTAATCGCCTAATGCTTTTTCATTACCTGAACAGTGGGGAATCTTCAGGATTTGTTCAAAATGCTTCCAAAGAAGAGATGGTTTGAGTCCTTCAAAAAGTGATGACATTTCAAGCCTCCTATTAATAAGTAAAGATATTCTTTAAAGAAGAGGAAAGATAATGACATAAAAATATTAGCGATTCAAGAAAAAATTGGGACGTCCCCCATTACTCATTAGATTTGACTTTTCTTTTTTGTTTCCTTTAAAATTCAT
>SOIV01000072.1 GCA_004377005.1 Candidatus Aminicenantota bacterium
AAAGACATGATTCACACTCTGTAGGGGCTGGTTTATCTGGTGTAGGGGCTTGATTTATCAAGCCCACCTTATTTATTCTATAGGGGCTTGATTCATCTGGTGTATGCAATAAAGGGAACATTCCCCAATTCTCCATGATTCATATTCTGTAGGGGCTTGATTCATTAAACCCACATCTTTATCCCAATAAAGTGGCTAGTTCCCATTTTTACCTCCATTTCTTTGCTAAATCAGATCCTTGCATTAAGAAAAAGGGGTACAATTCTTTTTATGCAGAGCTCTGGTTTGTCTTCTGTAGGGGCTTGATTCATCAAGCCCACCTTTTAACTCTACAAATAAACTGATGTGGATTTAATGAATTAAATCCCTATAATTGGGTTAGTCATCCCAATAAAGTGGTTAGTCCCTATTTTCCATTTTTGCCCAATTTCAATCCTTATTCACTACTAAATCAGATCTTTGTATTCCCCATTTTTTATTATAATAAAAAATGGGGGTATAAAAAAAGTAACTTTGCTGTCTTTCCCCTTCTTCTTATTCATTCCTTTCTCCTAAAAACCTCTTCACCCTGTCATAAAGTCGATTAGTCGTGGGGGGTATGGGGGGTGATATAAAGACCATCTTAAAAATCGCCCCCTACGATGATGTATTTTTAGCCTTTTTAACCGACTAAAATAGTAGTTAAAAAAAAGGATATTAGGAGGCTAAGGAAATGCAAGTAATAATAAAAATAACAAGGGGACGGAAGGATGGTTCCATCCTAATTATTGGAATGACCATCTTGGCATTCTTGCTCGTTTTTGCTGTTCCGCATCTATTCCAGTCATCTCCTGAGAACAAGGTCACTGATAAATCTGCCAATTACTCTGCGGCCCTCTCTCTGGCTGAAGCTGGGGTTGAGAGAGTGATCTGGGAGCTGAATTATGGAGATATTTCAAGCTGGAAAGGGGATAGCGCATCGAGGACACTGACTATTTCTTCTCATCAAGTTCCTGCCAGCGAAGTGATCGGGGATATCGAGATAAGAGTCGAAGATCCTGATGGAGAAAATCCTCAAGTGAAATCTACCGGTCGAGTGGCCTATACCAGCCCTCTCGCAGAAGGCAAGACTGCCAGAGTGTATTTGGAGAGAACTGCCAGAGTGGAATTGGAAAGGAGTGGATATAACTGGGTATGCTCCTTTCCCCAAAAGCAAATGCCAGCATCTAGTGTGCAGGGAAGCACTATCTAGTTGAAGGGGAGAGAATAATATGCAGGAACCAACAAATAAGAAAAAAGAAACAGCCATCAAAAGAAAAAAAATAGAAGAGGGACTTACTTATATCGAGGTTTTGGTCACTATGGTGATTTTAGGCGTGGTTTTGATTGCTCTCCTTAGCTGCTTTCTCCATGGCTTTAACGTCATTTCCAGAATGAGACAAACAGCTATTGCTACCCAGTCCATTCAAGAAGAATTAGAACTTATTCGCAATATGTCTTTTAATGATATCTTGACTCTGGATAGTTCTTTTACGAATGAAAGTCTCTCTTTCCTGGAAGGTAGTAGCGGAGCCGTAAATATCGAAGATTCTTTAGGGGATGACATCAAAAAATTAACAGTCAGTGTTTTTTGGTCCTACCACGGAAAACAGATACGGAAAGATGTGGTCACTTTTATAACCAGGAAGGGGATTAATAGAAAATGATGACTTCAAAGAAATCCAGAAGATTCAAGCCAAAAAAATACCAGCCAAAGGGTATTACCCTTGTTGAGGTTTTAGTAACCATTACTATCTCCTCTTTTATGATCCTGGCAATGCTTTCTCTCTATGTTGCCGGACAGCGATATTTTATGAACGGAAGCGCCAGGTCTGATGTACTTCGGGATAACAGGCAAGTGCTTAATTTTGTTTCTCGAGATTTGAAAGAAGCGATCCAGGTTATGCCCAGTTGGGATGTCTATGATACTTCTACAGACTGTCTTATTCTTCAAGTTCCCTCTGTTGATTCGAGCGGTCTTATAATCGATATTGATAGTCAGTTTGACTATATCGTCTATCGTTTAAATTCTGAGTATCCTAACAGGTTGGAGAGAGTTATTGACGCCAATGATGGAGTCAGCAACAGGGAAGACAGCAGCAGAACTATAGCCACAAGAGTGAATTCTTTCCAATTGAGATCTGGAGGAGTTGAGCTTTCTGCTGTATCAAGTTTCGATCAAGTATCCAGCGTGGATATTACGCTGGTAACGACCCAGAATCTATTAGGCCGTACCTTTCAGGAAACCCTCAGAACTGGGGTGAAGCTACGGAATAAATCTGATTAAGGGAAAACTTATGAACTTATCATCATCTTTTCAGCAAAGGAGGAAAGAAAATTTTCTTTCTCCGGGCACAAAAAATGAGAGACAAATCAAAATAAAAAAGGTGAGCAAAATGGATAAGACAAGAAGCAATGATGCTAAAAGAAAAAGTGTTATAAACAGGAATCTTAAAAGCAGGATTGATAAAAGCAAGAATGAGGAAAAAGGCTTTGTCCTAGTTGTTGGTCTGATTGTCATGATGGTCTTGCTTCTTCTTACCGTTCCTTTTTTATACCAACTCTCATTTGAGAACAGGCTCACTACTAAGTCTTACAAGTCCTCCGCAGCCCTCTCTTTGGCTGAAGCTGGGGTGGAAAGAGCAATCTGGGAATTGAATTATGGAGATATCTCAAGCTGGACAGGTGATGATACCTTGCGGACGATGGGCATTTCTTCTTTCCAGGCTGCTGGAGGGAATGTGATAGGGGATGTAGGGATAAGGGTCGTAGATCCCAATGCAGATCATCCTATCGTGGAATCAAGAGGCACAGTTTCTTATGTCGGGGCTCAAGAAGTAATCAGGACAGTGAGATCAGAGTTAGGTGGATTTCCTCCTTTTAAGTTTGCAGCTTTTGCGGAAGATGGAATAATGATCGATGGGCAAGTAAAGATTGATAGTTATGATTCAAGAGATGGAGACTATGATAATCCCGGCAATGTGGGTTCGGAAGGAGATATCGGAACTAACTCGGGCGATTTTAGTGCTATTTATATGGACAATAGTGCTGATTTAGCCGGCGATGCAGTATCTGGTTATGAGAGCGATCCAGAATCGGTGATAATAACCGATCCCGGCGCAAATATTGATGGTGAAAAACGGGCATTGGATTATGAAATAGAATTGCCTCAGATTACTCCTCCTAGCGACCTTCCCTGGATGGGCGATTATTCGATGAGCGGCACGGATTCGATTTTCCTGAGCGGCCAATATGGCTCTTTCACGATGGAAAACAACTCCGTGGTGACAATTGAAGATGATGTTATCCTCTACATAACAGGCGATTTCTACATGGACCAAAATTCAAGGCTTGATATTGCTGACGGCGCAAGCCTTCAAATAATTATGGGAAGTGGAAGCTTTGAGATGGACCAGACATCTACTATAAACAATCTATCCCAAGATCCCACCAAGTTTGTGCTTTTTGGGACAAATAGCTTTACAGGAGATATTTATATTGACCAGGGTTCCGAGTTTTATGGAGCAATTTATGCGCCTAATGCTTTTGTGGAATTGGATCAAGGAGACGGTTTTTATGGCGCAATTATAGCTAAAGATATTCTTTTTGATCAAGACACAGTGCTTCATTACGATAAGGCTTTAGAAGCTCTTGAAATTCTTCCTTCAATGGGATCTTTGTATTTAGTCAAATCCTGGCAAATAAAAGTTTCTAACTAATATTACGTAGAAAATAATCAATCCTGGGGGAATTTAACCAAAGATATTCAAGGATTCAGATTCTTAAACAGGCTCAAATAAGCATTTATTATTCTTTCCCCCCAGAGAAGTGCGGCAAATGCGGTCGGGGCAAGGAAGGTGCCAAAAGGAAGGGAATACTGGAAGTCCTTCTTTTTGCAGAAAATAAAAAAGATTCCAACCAAAGCTCCGACAAAGGAAGCCAAAATCAGGGTGAAAAAAGCCTGCCGCCAGCCTAAATAGGCCCCGACTAAAAGCATCATAGTCACGTCTCCCAGGCCAAGCCCTTCCTTTTTTCGCAATAGATAATAAGCACCGTAGATGAAAAGTAAGAATCCAGCTCCAGCCACAGCCCCGATAAGGGCTTGCCTCAGGTTTAAGTCTGTGCGGAAAAGCGAGTAGATAAGGGCCAGTAACAAGCCGGGGAGAGTTATCTCGTCAGGAAGAATCTGATGGTAAAAATCGATAAAGCCTAAAGCGATCAAGGCGCAAGCAAAAAGACAGGAGGCAAAGAAAAAGAAGCTCAACGAGTACTGGGAGTAGAGGAGAAGAAAACACACAGCGGTCAATAGCTCTACCAGAGGGTACCTGAGAGTAATTCTCCCTTTGCAGTGGCGGCACTTCCCTCGAAGGAGCAAAAAGGAAAGAACAGGAATATTGTCATAGAATTTTATCTTCTCGTTACAGTGGGGACAGGAGGATGAGGGCTTGAAAAGGCTCATTCTGAGGGGAAGACGGTAGATCACCACGTTGAGGAAGCTTCCCCAGGCAAGGCCGAAGCAGATTATAATGATTATCGTTTCCATGGGATTGTTGGGGTCTTCACTTCTCCTGTCCGGGAATCATAAATGTATTCCTTTCCATCTAAATCCTTTGGTAGAGAATCAAGGAATCCGGCTCTTACAAGCTGGGACAGTTCCATGGGATTACGGCCGTAACTTTCTTTGAATTTTTCGATGGCGTCATTTATCTTTTGGATATCTATTGTAGCTGTAAGATTATAGAGGTGGTTGGAAGCAATTTTTTTAATTCTCTCATCCTTTGCTGTCTTGTAGATTTCAAGCCAGGTCTGCAAGGCCCTTTTATAATCCATGGACTTGAAGATTGCATTAGCGTAAAGCCTTTCCACAATAGGCGGAACTCCCTCAATATTCATCGCCTTCTTGTAGTACTCTTGAGCCAGCTTATGATCCTTTTTTATCATCTGGGCATAATGGGCAGCCATGTAGGGAAAAAGCCACTGCTCCGGGTTTTTCTCCAGGCCTCTATCCAGGATTTTAAGAGCTAGATCCAAATCTTCAGCCTCATAAGCAGCAATCACAGCTCCGATATCGTATGGATCCAGATAGCTGGGATCAAGCTCATTGATGATTGAAAAAATATGGTCTAAATATTCGTACATGTCCGGGATAGTGTAGTCGCTGTAATACTGGATAGCCCAGACGTAAATCAGGTCTGCCAGGAGAGAGGAGTTGCCAAAAGTAGCAAACTTGAGATATTGCCCTGAGGGAATGTAGATGATAGAAGAGCCAGGGATTTTCTTGCGGGAAATATTATCGGTTTTAACTTTCAGGCTCATGAAGATGCCGCAGGATAAGATAAGTAGAATAACAAGAAATATGGCGCTGAAATCTTTCTCGCTCTTAAATATTTTCATAGCCCTCAAATAAAGTCTCTTTTCCTGAAGATTAGGACTGCTATTATCAGGACAAAAAGAGTGTAAAAAATTCCATATAGGATTGAATACAGATATACCTCGGAAGGAATATCCAGGTGCTGCACGATTTCTGTTTTAAAATTGAAATTTTCAAGATCGGGGAGAAAGTGGTAGAGGAATCGAGCCAGCGTTTTTCCCGCTCCTGGTGGAATCTTTTTGATGAGAGTTTCTATTCCCCAGGCTGTGTGGCCGATCAAGTAAAAAGCGAGGGAAAAGATGGAGCTTAGTATTGGCGTGGAGAAGCAGGAGAAAAGAAGGGCGACAGAAGTTATGAGGCAGAGTTCGAAGAAGATGAAGAGGATGGCAATGAGCATTTCCCATTCAATCGTGAAGGTGTGGAAAAAGACCAAAGCCAGGAAAATAAAGCTCATAAGAAGAAGCATAATAAAAAGGGTTAAAACGAGCCCGAAAAACTTTCCCAAGAGAAATTGATAACGGTGGATGGGCTTGGAGATGATAGTGTAAATTGTTTTCTTGTCTATTTCTTTGAAAACAAGCCCTGTCCCTATTAGAATCGCCATCAGAGCACCGAAGAGGGAGAGAGAAGAGAGGCCAACATCCTTGATGATTTTGACCTTATCTCCTACAGTAAGGAGAGCCAGTAACCGGGAGAAAATAATGCAGACCGCCGCAAAAAAGAGGAGGAGATAGAGAATTCTGTCTCTTATGGCTTCCCTGAATGTGTTGAAAGCAATCGCTTTTATTTTCATCTCTGTTTCACAATCCCGACAAACAGGTCTTCAAGGGTTTCAGTCCTGGGGATAAGAGAGTGAACTTTTCCCTTGCTGGACTGGGCAAGCTGGAGGACTTTCTCAACGTTTTCTTCCTTGAAAACTTTAAGCAGAATCCTGTCCCCATGGCCAGAAAGACATTCACCAAGCTCTTTAAGCTCTTTCTCGTTTACGCCAGAGAGAATGACTTCTGTAAACAGGATTTTTTCTGAAATCAGATCATGAAGAGCTCCTTGGTTGATAATCTCTCCGTTGACGATTATTGCTACCCGGTTGCATATCATTTCAATGTCCTGGAGTATATGAGAGGAAAGGAAAACGGTCTTCCCTTCATCTTTGAGGCGAGTAATGATGTCTCTTATCTCTTTTCTCCCCAGAGGATCAAGACCTCCAAGAGGTTCATCTAAGAAGACGAGAGATGGGTCGTTGAGAAGAGCCTGGGCCATGCCTATCCTTTGCAGCATCCCACGAGAAAATTTTCGAAGCTGAAGGTCTGCGGAATCCTCCAAATCAACAAGGCGAAGAAGGCTTTTTATCTTTTCTTCTTTTGCTTCTTTTTTCATCAGGAACAACTGGCTGTAATAATCAAGAAACTCTGAGGCTGTAAGATGATCGTAAAAATAAGGATTTTCAGGTAGAAATCCGGTTTTCTCCTTGGCTTTAGAAGAGAGATGGGGGTGGCCGAAAATTTCAATGTTTCCCTTCTCGGGGAAAATAAGACCGAGGATACATTTGATGGTCGTGGTTTTTCCTGCTCCGTTCGGACCGAGATAGCCGAAGACCTCACCCTGCTCTACAGACAGAGAAATACCTCTGAGGATTTCCTTTTTTTTGAGAAGAAAGCCCAGCTTAAAGGATTTGTGAAGGTTCTCTATCTTGAGTACCGTGGCCATGGATTTCTTCCCTATTATACTGAAATTCCCTTTTATTTCAAATTTCGGACCCCATTAATCGGGCAGGACATGCTTGATAGTATCAGGATTGATAGTAATGTAAAAGTCGCTTCCAAGATAAAGAAGAGGATGAATTTTTCCTGTATTGAGAACTCCTTCTGGATTGAAGCTTTTCTCATCTTCATGGATTGCTAAGACTTCACCAACGAAAAGATCGTGGTCTCCGTAGGCTCTGACATCTGCCACTTTACATTCGAAAGAGACATAAGCTTCGTCGATAATAGGAGTTTGGATAATTTTTGAGGGGGAAAGTTTGACCTGAAACTCTTTGATCTTGTCCATGTCATGACCTGATTTTCTTCCCATCTGGGCAGAGAGCTTCACCCGTTCTGAGCTGATAAAGTTCACGGTGAATTCTCTTGCCTCAGAGATAACTTGATGGGTAAGTCTCTTTTTGGCGACAAGAACACCGAAGAGAGGTGGATCAAAGGAGAGGGCGGTATGCCAGGCACAAGCCATATAATTGGTTTGATTCCCTGATTGAGCACCCACAATGGCCACAGTATATGGATAAAAATACTGAAAATTTTCGATTTGAGTTGTTATTCTTTTCATAGCCACCTCCCAGTGAGTCTTTTAATTGTTCGAGACACTTTTTCGGATTCTCCTGAGCCTTTTCATCTTTCTCGAATTATAATTATTTTTCAAGAAAATGCAAAGTCGGAAAGCAAAATCGGAAAGCAAAGTCGGAAAAGCAAGGTTTGAACCCATTGGTCTACAAGTTTTAAAATTCTAATCCCATTTATCTCTAAGAGAGAGGAAAGTTATTCAAGTTTTGCAAGTCTGACCCCAATTTCTCAATTTCTCCAATTTCAAATTCATGTATTTTTCTGTATAATCTTTTTTGCCTTCTTCATTTTTGTGGAGATGAATCTTTAATAAGCCTCATCTAGGAGAATAGGAATGACTGATTTTGGAGGGGCAGTAAAGCAGAGCGAAGAGTACAATATTGCCATTATCGGAATTCCCTTTGATGAAAAGTCCTGTTACTTAAGGGGAGCTTCGAAAGGACCTCAGGCTATTCGAGCCGCATCCACCGGGAAAGCCATCAATTCCTGGACTGAACTCGGTGCGAATTTGGAGGAGGAGATAATTTTGAGGGACTTGGGGGATGTGGATGTTTCAGGAGATTTTCTCGATGTGTTTTCCCGTGTCGAAGAAATTATCCTTAAGATATTAGAAAAGAAGGCAGTGCCTGTTGTAATGGGCGGAGACCATTCTATCAGCTATCCTGTTGTGAAAGCCTTCGCCAGAAAATTTAAGCCCTTGGATATCCTCCATTTCGATGCGCATCCGGATTTATACGAAGAGATGCATGGAGATCGTTATTCCCATGCCTGCCCATTTGCCAGAATAATGGAAGAGGGCCTGGCTCAAAACCTCGTTCAAGTAGGGATAAGAGCTGCTACCGGTCAGCAGAGAGCAAAGGCATCAGAACATGGAGTTCGGATGATTGAAATGAAAGATATTAAAGGGCCGCTTTCTTTGGAGTTTTCAAACCCCCTGTATATATCTTTTGATATGGATGCCCTTGACCCTGCTTTTGCCCCCGGGGTTGCCCACCACGAGGCAGGCGGCCTTTCTACCCGTCAGGCTATAGATATCCTTCATGCTTTAGATGCTCGAATTGTGGGACTGGATGTAGTAGAGGTTCATCCTGATCGAGACGTATCAGGAATCACGGCCGCCGCTGCAGTGAAGATCATTAAAGAAGTGGTGGGCGGGATAGCTATTTTAAATAGACCAAGGTCCGAGGAGGAATCATGAGACGTGCCATTGTATATATTATTGTTATTCTCTTTATCCCAGGAGCCCTGTCTGCTCAAACATCTTTAAACTTTGATGATTATTTTGTCGATAAAACCATGCGCCTTGATTATTTTCACATCGGAGATGCCAAAGAAGAATGGATCACAGTCGATCAGGTTTACGAGCAGGGTACCTGGGCAGGGAGCCAGCGCAACCTTATCGATAACTTCGGCAACGGCCGCTACTACGCTAAAATTTACGATTCTTCATCAGGACAGCTTATTTTCTCCAAAGGATTTGATAGCTATTTCGGCGAGTACAAGACAACTAACCAGGCTCTAAAGGGTATAAAAAGAGCTTATCACGAGACAATTCTCATTCCTTACCCTAAGAAAAACATCAGGTTTACTCTGGAAGTGAGGAATCGAGAGAATATTCTTCTGCCTCTTTTCAGCCAGGAGATCGACCCTTCTTCAGTAAGCATCATAAAAGAAAACTTAGACAAAAAAGTCAAAATCTTTGAAATTCGGAAAAACGGGAGTCCCCATGAGAAAATAGACATAGCTTTCATCGCCGAGGGGTACACCTATGAGGAAGAAGAAAAGGTTGAGGCAGATTTAAAGCGGTTCACCGAGATTTTTTTCAACCACGAACCTTACAGAACTTACAAAGACAGGTTCAATATCTACGGCGTGTTCAAGCCTTCAGAGGAAAGCGGTTGTGATGAACCCCGACCTGGAATCTTTAAAAACACTGCCCTCAATGCAACCTTTAATTCTCTGGGCTCAGAACGTTATCTCCTGACAGAAGACAACAGATCCCTTCGCGATATAGCGGCCCATGTTCCCTACGACACCCTCTTTATCATGATCAATCACAAGCGCTACGGAGGCGGAGGAATCTACAATCTGTACTGCACCTTTACGGTTGACAATCAGTGGTATGAGTATCTCTTCCTCCATGAGTTTGGCCATTCCTTTGCCGGCCTTGCGGATGAATATTACACATCTTCTGTAGCTTATAATGAATTTTATCCAAGAGGAGTGGAGCCTGCAGAACCTAATATCACCGCTTTTCTTGATCCCAAGAGCCTTAAATGGAAAGATTCGCTGACTCCCCATATCGAAATTCCAACCCCTTGGGAGAAGGAAGGTTTTGACAAGATGGACCTGGCTTACCAGAAGATACGCCGTGAAATAAACGAAAAGATTGCAAGGATGAAAAGGGAAAAGGCTCCTCAAGCTGAAGTAGAGAAGGTTGAACAAGAATCTGATCGACTCTCCAGAGACCATGCCAAGAAGGTGGATGATTATTTTTCAAAAAGCAGGTTTAGAGATAAGGTTGGCGTTTTTGAGGGCGCTGGCTATTCAGCCAAAGGCCTCTATCGACCTATGCTGGACTGCCTGATGTTTACCAAAGGAAAGAAGCCATTCTGCAAGGTCTGTGAGCAAGCTGTTATTCGTGTCATTAAATACTACAGCGAATAATTTTTTAAAACTTACTGACTTTATATTTCGGTGACTCAGCGCATGCTGGACTAAAGATTGAAATGAGACTTTCCCGCTCCTTTTGACGCGTTATGAGAGCATCGGCAGTTTTGATACAAGGTTAAATATTCAAATGAGGAGTAAGAATAAGATGAAAAAATATTTTAAGCTTGGCTTGCTTGGTTTGATCATTTTCTCAACTCTTTCTTCAGCCAGTCCTCAGGGCGAGGAGTCCCTCTTCAAACCCGAGATGGTCAATTCCCCTTTGGTTCAGAAGATGTTTTCTTTTATCGAGAAGAATCGAGAAAAGATCATCGAAGAATGGATTTATCTCACAGAAATTCCTGCGCCTTCCGGACATGAAGAAAAAAGAGCAGAGTACCTAAAAAAACAGTTTGAAGCTACTGGCCTGGATGAGGTCGTTATCGATACTTCTGGCAATGTTATCGGGATCTGGAAAGGAACTGGCCGGGGAAAGAAGATCATCATGTCAGCCCACATGGACACTGTCTTCCAGGGAGTCTGGGAGATTAAAGTCAAAAGAGAAGGCAATCTTCTTAAGGCTCCTGGCATAGGAGATGATACAGCTAATTTAGTAAATCTTCTCTGGTCAATACGGGCTTTAAAACAGGTTGGATTCAAACCTGACAACACCTATTATTTTATAGGAAGTGTAGAAGAGGAAATCGGGTTTGTCGGAATAGAGGCTTTCCTGAATTCTGCGGAAGAGAAGTTTGATTTAGTCATCGCACTTGATGGAGACTTGGGAAAAGTTCATTATGGTGCCTTAGGATTCGGGGGAGGAAGGATTACTTTCCGAGGTCCTGGGGCTCATACCATGCAGAGCCGGGGTGTGCCCAACCCAAATTTGGCCGTGGCCAAGGCCATAGAGCGGATCTGCGGGATTCAGCTTCCTGCAGAACCTCTGGAAAAATGGACTATTATTAATGTTGGCATGATTGGAGGAGGAAAAGTCAGGAATGCTGTTTCTGAGGAGTCTTACTTTACTGTAGACCTTCGTTCGGCCAACCAGGAAGAGCTTGAGAAAGCCCAAACAGAAATTCGGAAGATTTGCCAGGATGTTGCTGCTGAAGTGAGAGTTGAACTGGAAATGAACCTCAATGAACGGTCAAAAGCTTATCAGATTCCTGGAGCCAAGGATTCTTTTTTGGTGAGGACGGTTTTTGATATTCTTAAATTTCTCAAGGTTAAAGAAATAGAAGTGGATCCTCTGGGCTCCACAGAGGCCAACGTGGGAATAGAAAAAGGCATCCTCTCTGTGAATTTAGGGAGAACTTACGGCCGGTACAAACATACTCTTAGCGAAGAGGCAGAAATAGACGGGCTCTTTCTGGCTATGAAGCAAATCTTACTTTTGATTTATTGCCTCAAGTAGAAAAATTCCGATCACTATATCAGCTTAACTATTTTTTCAAGCCACTCCTTATCTGATTCTGAAAAAGCGTCGAATTTTCTGCTGTCTACATCGAGCACACCCCAAACTTGGTTTTCTTTATCTATAAGAGGAACTACTATTTCCGAATTTGAGCGGCTGTCGCAGGCCACATGGCCTGGAAATTTATGGACATCAGGCACAATAATTGTTTTTTTCGATGTTACCCCTGTCCAGCAAACTCCTTTCTCTTTCTCCAGGATTTGGCAAGCTAAAGGACCCTGGTAAGGACCAATAATCAATTCTCCATCAATGAGAATGTAAAAGCCCGTCCAGAAAAACTGAGCCATCTTATGATGAAGGATAGCAGCGATTGTAGCCATGCGCGCAATCTTGTTTTCAGTTTTGAGAACAAGTTCCCGGAGCTGATCGTAGATTCTTTTATATCTTTTTTCTAGATTTTCTTTATCGGCCATGCTGGTCCTCTGCTGAAATACCTGGAGTCATTTCTATAAATGCTTTAGCACTAAAAGGCATTGCTGCGGCAACTTTAGCAAATGTAGCACCGCTTGAATAGTGAGTTCAAGAAGAATTTCTTTTTTATCGATGTATCGAGTTATATCCTGATCTTGCGCCTGATCCTACATTTTTCTCCTTAGATTTTACTGTAGAAGAGAATAGTTTTAATTTTTCCTTTTTATGAACCTTATAGTCTTTATAGGAAAAGTGCGGGCTGATGTCAGCAAAAGGGGGGTTGATGATGGGAACCAAAAAGGTGGGGGTTCTCTCCAGCCCGCAAAAAAGAACCAGTATCATTATACAATAAAAAATATAAATGTAAAGAAAAAAGTTGAAAAATTTCAATTTTTTTTCAAATTTTATCTTGACATTGTAGCCTGTTTTTTATAAATACTTGAACAAGGCTAAGGAGTTGGAGAGAGTTATTCATATTTAAGCACTATTAGAGGATGTTTTTAATGCATCCTTTTGGAGGTTTAAGTGAGAAGATACATCACCGCAGTAGTTATATTTTCTTTAGTGTTTTTTGGTCTTAGTTCTTTATCTCATGGCGCAGGTTTTCTTATCTATGAGCATGGTGCTGCAGCGATGGCCATGGGGGGTGCGTTTGTTGCTCTAGCCAACAATCCGTCAGCCATTTTCCACAATCCCGCTGGCATAGCCTTTTTGGAGGGAACCCAGATTTCTCTGGGCACAACCTTGATCTTTCCCATAGCCTCTTTGAGCTTGCCAAACTGGCCAGATCCCGCATATCAATCTGTGGACCAAGTGAGTCAGATGTTCTATCCCTCGTCATTCTACATCTCCCACAAGATCAGTGATAAAATTGTCGCTGGTTTTGGATTCTTTAACCCCTACGGTATGGGAGTCAAGTGGCCCGAAGATTATCCTCTGAAGTATATTTCTATTCGGGATGACATGAAGACCTTTTTCTTCAACCCCACCTTGGCTTTCAAAGTCAATGAGAATTTTTCCCTGGGTTTTGGTGTTTCCTATATCTATTCAACCCTGGAATTTGAACTAGTTGAACATGTTGAGGATACAATTGATCTTACTGACATCATTTTTCAACCTGTTATAGCTTCCTATACGATGGATGTCCCTCTTATATTAGAGGCTACTGGCAGTGCGTGGGGCTTGAACGCAGGAGCTCTTTACAAGGGAGAGAATTTTTCCATAGGATTCAACTGGCGTGGCGGCTTCAAGATTAAATTTGATGGTGATTTAGCATTGAGTGCTGCGCTAGTCGATGTTACGATGCCTCCTCCTTGGGACCAATTAATTCCAGCCGAGGTAGTCGAGGCAGTCGAAACAGGAATAGCAGGCCAAGTTCCAAGCGAGGGGGGAGCTCTCATTCCATCATTCAACTTCCCTCACATTCTCGGTGTCGGGGTAGCCTTTAATTTGACCGAAAGCCTGATCATGTCGGCAGATGTGCATTATATCCTGTGGAGCACTTATGATGAATTCACGGTTGAAGTTGATGTTCCTGGTTTTGACGATAAACTTGTCGAGGAAAACTGGACGGATTCCTTTGTCTTCCGAGGTGGCCTTGAGTACAATCTGAATGAAAGATTTGCTTTGAGAGCTGGATTCCTTTATGATCAAACTCCTCAGCCTGTAGAATATATGGACCCCATTCTTCCTGATGCTAACCGGTGGGCTCTTACCGGAGGTTTTGGCTATAAGGCTGGTAACTTTGTTATCGATGTTGCCTATCAGTATGAGCCTTTCGCCGATAGGACAAGTGAGAACAGGGAAATCGCGAATTATCAGGTGGGCGGAGTGAACCTTGGCAAGGGCACATATTCAACAACTGCCCATCTCTTTGGAATAAGCATCGGTTTTGTTTTTTAGTCAATAAAATTAAATTCGGAGGTAAAGTAAATGGCTTTTGAATTCACCAACTCAAAAGGGGTAAAGTATTATCTGCATTTTAAGGATGTCAACCTGAAAGGAGGTCGTATTCAGAGAATCTACTTTTTTGCACGTGATGTAAGGGACGGGTCGTTGGATGAGGTTCCTGAGAAATTCAAAGTTATCGAAACTGAAAGAACAGGCATGCCCATCCTGAAAAAGAAATAATATTTTCTCCTGATTTAATTTAAAGTTCCTAAAGAAGCTGTAGTAGATCATCATAAGAAGAAGGGGGAGTCCCCAGTCGAGGAAGAAGTGTCTTTTCACTGCTTAAAGCCTCGATTTCAGGCTATAATTTAACTCTCAATTTTTTTAATCTATTAATCCTTTTTGTGCCTCCTCGTCTATCATGTCAAAAGGGGGATTTGATGAATCAAACCTCTACGGATAAATCAAGCCCCTACAATAAAAGATGTGCGTTTGATAAATCAAACCCCCGTTCTTATTGTTCGTAGGGGCTTGATTTATCAAGCCCACCTTATAAATTAGATAGATGTTTGATTTATCAAGCTCCTACACTGACCAAGGATTTTGTTTTTTTATTGTCTAATAAGTCGAAGGAAAAAAATTAAGGAGGTTTAAAATGAAAAGATATGTCCTGTTTATGACTTTGATTCTTTTTTTCTTGAGTTTCACTATTTTTCCTCCCAATGCCCAAGGTCAAGAGGCGAAGAAACCCGAAAAGAAAGTATCCCGGGATTATCCTTCTAGTTGGGGGGACTTTCTAGATTTGACTCCTGAACAGAAATCGAAATTGGAAGAGTTCAGAAAAAAGCGTCAGGAGGATAGAAAAGAGTCAATGGAGAATATGCGGGCAGTTCGGAAAGAGCTTAGAGAGTTGATGCGTGACCCAGAAGCCAACGAGAAAAAAATCCTGGGGATTTATGACCAGCTAGAGAAACTTCGCTCGAATCGTTTCAAAAAGTTTGTTCAGCACAGAAAGGAAATAAAAAAGATACTAACCCCCGAACAGTGGGAAAAGCTGGAAAAGCATAAGAAGAGAATGGCTGGGAGGAGAGGCAGATTCACGGGACGGAGAGGATTTTTCAGGTGTGGTTTTCAGCAGCAAAGATTTCACCGTTTTTGGAGAAGAGACTGGAATTTTTGAGGGTGATTGTTTTTGAAAATGTGGCGCTCGTGGAGATGATAATAATATAATTAATTAAAAAACAAAAAATAATCTTTAGAGCTAGCAGAGCACATCCCAAGAAAGAAAGACCCGATTCAAGTATCGGGCCTTTTTTTTTATTTAAAAGATAAAAATAAAAAAGGGGACAGGCTACTTTTTCTGTATAGACTGTCCTCACGCAAAGACAGTCCCTCTCATTCAAGAAAAAGTAGCCTGTCTCCTTTTTCTAAAATCTTCTATGTCTTGAATTTTCTTCTTTACTTTTATTTTTTTCAGTGGTATAA
>SOIV01000088.1 GCA_004377005.1 Candidatus Aminicenantota bacterium
CATATTTTAATCGAAGCAAATAAAAAAAGATCAAGTTAAAAAACCAAGCGGACATAGCAGACAAAAAAATTGAAATCGAAATTCAGCTTCTTTCGCATTTCTAGCTTACCTCGCTATTCTAGCTTTTTTAGCTTGTCCTGCTTTTTATTAATTCAAATCTAGGAGGATTGAAATGCCTAAGCGCACTATCGGAATTTTTACATTTCTGTTTTTATTTTTGGCAACATCATCTTTAGCCCAACAAAAAGAAAAGGCCCTTTCGCTTGAAGACTGCATCCTGAAAGCCATGGAAAACAACCTCGGTATCGCCATTGAGGTCTTGAACCCGGAACTTGCTGATATTTCCGTCTCCCGTGCCCAGGAAAGATTCATGCCGAGCCTTTCTTTCAGCTTTAACAAAAGAGACACCAGTTCTGCATCTTATTCATTTCTTGATGCCTCTGACCAGGTCTCAACTATATCCGACAACTATTCAGCGCAAATCTCACAGCTCATTCCTACAGGCGCCAGTTTTTCTATTTCCCTCGAAGGTTACAAGACTGATACGAACAGAAGTTTCCAGAGTATTAATCCCCGCTATGGAAATACATTATCTTTCAATTTCAGCCAGCCCCTCCTCAAAAATTTCGGTTTTAAGATAAACCGCAGAGAAATCATCATCGCCAGGAACAGCCATGATATTTCAGAAAATCAACTCAAAAGGGTGCTCCAGGAAACGATTTACAGCGTGGAGGAGGCTTACTGGAATTTGGTCCACAGCATCGAAAACCTCAAGGTGAGGCAACAGTCTTTGAAGTTAGCCCAAGACCTGCTGGAAAAAAACAAGAAGGCTGTCGAAGTGGGGACTTTAGCACCCATAGAAATCTTAAGTGCTCAGTCTGCCGTGGCTACCAGGGAAGCGGACATCCTGCAAGCTGAGGCCGTACTTAAAGATAACGAGGATCGGTTAAAAACAATCATCAACCTTGCTGCTGAAGAAGAAGGAGCCGAGTTAGCAAAAATAATCCCTCTGGATAAGCCCGCATTCGAAAAAAAGGAAGTGACTCTCGATGAGGCCCTTCGAACTGCCATGGATAATCGTCCGGATTTGAGCGCAACAAGAATAGATTTGAAGAATAAAGAGTTAAATTTGAGCTATAGCAGCAATCAACTTCTTCCGAATTTAAGTCTAAATGCATCCTACTGGAGCCCTGGCATAACAGGAAACCAGATTTTGTATCTTAACGATAATCCTTTCTCTGGTGTTGTGATTGGCTCGATTCCAGGCAGTGCATCTGATGCCCTAAAAGATGCCTTTAATTTTAAGTACAAAAATTGGTCTGTAGGAATAACACTTGATATACCCTTAAATACTTTTCTCTCCCGTGCAGACTACGCCCAGGCAAGAGTCAACCTAGATCAAGCAATGCTGAGGATTAAGAACCAGGAACAGCAACTTTTTCTTGAAATAAAGAATGCGGTGAGAGCGGTGCAGACTGATTATAAAAGAGTTCAGGCCTACAAAGTTGCCAGGGAATTAGCTGCGAAAACACTCGAAGCCGAGGAGGAGAAACTCAAGGTTGGCATCACAACACCATTTTTTGTTCTTCAATACCAAACAGATTTGGCCACTGCCCAGACAAATGAGCTTAAAGCCATGATTGATTACAACCTCTCTTTGGCTCGTTTGAACAGAGCCATGGGAACTAGCCTCAAGGAAAAAAACATCAGGTTCTCTAAAGTTTTAGGGAGATAAGCTTTCAAGATATAAGCTGTTACTATATAATGCAGAATTTTAGTATGAGAACAATGAAAAGATTCTGTTTCTGTATCCTCATCTCTCTCCTTATCCTCTCGCTATTTTCTTTTTCTCAAGAAAACAAAGATGATTATCACGTAATAATTCCAGAATTCACATCTCCACCCAAAATAGACGGCAAACTGGAAAACCCACTCTGGGAGAAGGGCGCTGTCCTTGACACCTTCACTCAATTCGAACCGCAAGAAGGAGCTCAACCCTCTGAAAAAACTATGGCCTATTTGGGATATGACAAAGACAATCTTTACATTGCTGTCCGCTGCTATGATTCCAACCCAGATGCAATCAGAGCCTGTCTTGCTAAAAGAGACAGTGTCTATGGAGATGACGAGATCACTATTTATCTGGATACATTTAACGATAAAAAAAGAGCTTTTGTCTTCCAGGTTAATCCCTGCGGGATACAAACCGATGGGATTTATACAGAAATACGGAGAAGGGGTCGAGGAGGATGGGGGTTCGATAGAAGCTGGGATACTTTTTTTCTCTCCGACGCACATATAGATGACTCAGGCTACACGGTTGAACTGGCTATTCCTTTTAAGAGCTTAAGATTCCCCAACTCCCAGTCTCAAGCTTGGGGACTTCAGATAATGAGGACTATAAGAAGAAAAAATGAGGAAATTTATTGGCGTCCCCGATCCCGTGATATAAACGGTTTTCTGATCCAATCCGGAACTTTGGAGATAGGCGGGGCTATTGAAAAAGGAAAGAACTTTGAATTCATGCCGGTCTTTACAGGTCTGAAACAGTCCGATAAAAAATTTGACCCTGAAGCGGGAATAAACTTCAAATACGGGATCACCTCTAATATGACAGCAGACATCGCTTTTAATCCCGATTTCAGTCAAGTCGAATCTGATATGCCTCAGGTCGAAGTTAATCAACGTTATGCCCTTTATTACCCAGAAAAGAGGCCTTTCTTCTTGGAAGGAAAAGATTTCTATGATACACCACTCGAACTGGTCTACACGCGAAAAATTGTCGATCCTCTCTGGGGAGTTAAACTTACAGGGAAAATAGGGAAAACAACCCTGGGCTTTTTAAGTACCTATGACGAAAATCCCCCTGGTATCGATATTGGAGATTCCCCAGACGAAGACGAAGATGAGGAGGAAGAAGAAGATAATCCCTATAATGCCCTGATTAGTATTTTCCGCCTGAAAAGAGACCTTTACTCAGAATCTCACATCGGATTTATCATAACCGATAAAGAAATGGGACGCCCAGGGGATTCTATTACGGACAATTACAACCGAGTGTTAGGGGTAGACGGCCATTTCAAATTCCAAAATTATTACAGATTCTCCTTTCAATTCTTAAGCTCTTCAAGCAAAATGGAGGATAAAAAAACTGACTTTGTCCCTGCCATGAACTTCAGCTTAAGCAGGAGGGCCCGTCATTTATCGCTCTCAGCCAGTTGGACAAGCATCCACCCTGATTTTGAAGCAGCATCAGGCTTCTTCCGCCGCAAAAACATTCATTCTCTGAACACACGTGTCAGCTATGCGTTCCTCCCTCAAAACGATTTAATCATATCTATCCGTCCTTCCCTCGAGTATCGAAGAATTTATGATTTTGACAACACTCTAACTGATGAAGAATTTGAATTTTCTTGGTTCATAAACGGCTGGAGGCAGTCTCATATCTGGACCACCGTTTCCTCTGAACTGGAGAGGTACGAAGGAATAAACTTTCGCAAAAAAAACTTTAGAGCCAACCTTAGTTCAGAGCCATTTTCCTGGCTGAGTGGCCGTATCTCCTATTCTTTCGGCGATGCAATCAGATACGAAGACAATCCATATTTAGGCTATAAAACCTCCCTCGGTATCACGCTCACCTTGAAACCTCTGACCAATCTTCGCTTATTCTATGATTTTAAGAATATTATGTTCTACAGAGAAAAGGGTGGAGAAAAAGATTACGAAATCAACATCATAAGCCAGCGAATCAATTATCAAATTTCCCGTCCTTTATCCTTACGCCTTATCACAGACTACGACGACTACAACGGGGAACTCTACACCAGCATCCTTCTGAGTTACGAGTACAGGCCCGGCACAGTCTTTTATTTCGGGATAGATGACAACCAGGAAAAAGGCGAATCAGGAATTTTCAGAAGAGAGGGCCGCTATTACTTCATCAAATTTTCTTACTGGTGGCGGATCTAAAAACAGAGAAGAAAATTCCTCTTTGCATTAACCCCCAATTTCTATAGAATATATAGATAAGCTTGATTGATGATAAGGCGGCTTTATGGTGAGCTAGTGGAGAAAAGATAAAATGAAAAAATATATTATTCTCCTTTCGTTACTCGTCTTCGTTTTTTGCGGAAGCAAGGAGAAGAATATTTCATCCCACTCTCACGAGCATGAAGCTCAAGCGTCTGAAGTTAGCGACCAAGGAGCACATGAACACGAACAAGAAGCTAATTTGCACGAGGGCGAGGAACACACCGAACTGCAACTGTCTGCGAAAAAGCAGAAAGAATGGGGAATAGTAGTCGGCACAGCCACCAAACAGGACATTGTCTCAAAAATTACTATTCCAGGTGTCCTTGCGCTCAACCAAAATAAAACTGCTCACATCTCTTCCTTTGTTAAGGGAAAGGTTGTCTCCCTCTCCTCAGATTTAGGAGATAGAGTGAACAAAAAGCAGGTTATGGTTACGATTAATTCTCCGGATTTCGTCCAGGCCCAAGCTACGTTTCTTCAAGCACGAGCAAAATTAAACCTAAGCCGCCAAGAGGTCGAGAGAGCAAAGATGCTCCTTCAAGAAAAGGCTATCGAACAAAAGGAGTACTTGAGACGTGAAGCAGGTCATGCAGAGCTTTCCACCGAATATGGAGCTGCAGAGTCTATCCTCCATTCTTACGGAATAGAACATGAACAAATCCAAGAGCTCATTAAGAAGTGTGACTCTTTGGTAGAGAAAGGAGAATTATGCAAGCTCGCAGATCCAAATCTATGTATCCTTTCTCCTGTAGAAGGGACGGTAATCTTTAGGGATGTCACTGTCGGAGAACATGTAGAACCCCAAAAAATACTCTTTACTGTCTCAAACCTCAATACTCTGTGGGCTCATTTAGATGCTTACGAGAAAGATTTGCCGTATATAAGCAAAAAAAGTGAAGTTACGATCAAATCCGCTCTCTATCCTGAAAAAGAATTCACAGGAAAAATCGCTTATATCAGCGATCTAATAGATGAAAAACTTCGAACCATAAAAATTAGAGTCGAGGTCAAAAACGACGAGGGGCTGCTCAAGCCTAACATGTACATCCAGGGCGATGTAGAAAATAGACAAACAGAGAAAAAAACACTAGCCATACCAGAAGAAGCAATTCAAAATATGAACGGCGAAAAAATAGTTTTTGTCCTCGAAAAGGAAGATGTTTTTGCTGTCTGCTATGTGGAATTGGGTGAGAAAATAGGAAATAAAAGGATAATAGCCAAAGGCTTAGAAGAGGGAGAGAAGATAGTCATAAAGGGAGCTTTTAACCTGAAAGCAGAACTCACCAAGGCTTCTTTCGGGAGTGCCCATGTCCATTAGTTGGAAAATAACCATTTTAAAGACTAATCGGGAACGATGATTCCCAGAATCATAAGCTTCTTTATAAAACAAAGACTCTTCATAGTCTTAGCAACTTCAATAATAGCCTTTTTAGGCTTTCTTTCTTTTCAAAGACTATCCATAGATGTCTTCCCTGATCCTTCTCCTTGTTTAGTTCAAATCTATACCGAAGCAGAAGGAATGGCTCCTGAAGAAGTAGAAAGGTTTATATCTTATCCAATAGAAGCATCCATGTTCGGTCTTTCTCGAGTGAAAAGCATTCGTTCTTTTTCCACTTTTGCCCTTTCTATGGTCAGTGTTTATTTCAAAGATAAGACGGATATCTACTGGGCCAGACAACTTGTCTCCCAGCGCCTTCTTGAGGTCAGAGAACACATCCCCGCTCAGGCACATAATCCTGTCTTAGGACCGATTGCGACAGGTCTAGGCCTGGTTTATCTATATTATCTTGAAGGAGAGGACTATACAGCTCTTGAGCTCAGGACTGTCCAGGACTGGCTGATAAAATACGAGCTGAAGTCTGTGCCTGAAGTATCCCAGGTCTTAAGCATAGGGGGAGATGTCAAACAGTTCCAAATTCTTGTCAGTCCCTATTCTCTTCTCAAGTACAACCTTACAATCTCTGATCTCGCAGAAAAAGTCAGGGAAAACAATCAAAATATCGGGGCAAGCTTCATCACCAAAGGAAAAGAAGAATACATCGTAAGAAGCGTCGGGCTTGTCAAAAATCTTGAAGACCTTGAAAACATCGTTATCGCCAACTATCAGGGGACTCCGATCTTTTTAAAAGATGTCGCTTCAGTCCAAATTCTGCCGGCAATAAAAAGAGGAGCAGCGTTGGTCAACGGGGAAGGGGAAAAAGTTGTCGGCATGGTCTTGAAACTGTTTGGTTCCAACACTGCTAAGGTCATCAAAAACATAAAGGAAAGAATCGCTAAAATAAACAAATCCCTTCCTCCCGGTATAAAAATTGTTCCCTTCTACAACCAGGCTTTTTTAGTCAAGAAATGTTTTTCAACAGTATCCTCAAACTTGGCTCTCGGAATTATTCTAGTCATACTCGTGCTCTTTCTCTTTATGGGAGATTTTCCCTCGGCCCTGATTGCAGTTTTTTCCTTGCCCTTCTCTATCCTTTTTGCCTTCATCATGATGCAAAGAATAAATCTGGCAGCGGATCTTATGTCCTTCGGGGGACTGGCTATAGGCATAGGCCTTATTGCTGATGCAGCCATCATTTTCGTCGAAAACACCCACCGTAATCTCCAGATCTCCCCAGAGAAAAGGATTCAGGCTATTGTTCGTTCTGGAGAAGAAGTAGGTCGGCCTCTCCTTTTTGCCATCGTAATAATTATCCTTGTTTTCCTTCCTATCTTTACTCTTACAGGGGTAGAAGGGATCATGTTTCGACCCATGGGCTATTCCATATCCTTTGCCTTAGCCGGGTCTTTGATCTTCGCCCTGGTTTCTGTTCCTGCCCTCGCTTATTATTTTTTAGGCCGAAAGAAAAAGCTAACAAAAGAACCATTCCTGATAAGAAACATAAAAAAAACCTATCTTCCCTTTTTTTCACTGTGCCAGAAACACCGAAAAAGGGTCTTCTTTATCACCTTTATTATTTTTATAACAGGAATGGGCTTAATACCTTTTATGGGAAGAGAATACATCCCGGCTTTAGAGGAAGGGACGATCCACGTCCGAGCCATGCTTGATCCAAACATCAGCCTTCAAGAGAGTATTTCCATTGTGACTTCCATAGAAAAAAAATTAAAAGATATTCCTGAGGTCACCGGTGTTTTAAGTCGGATAGGGCGGGGGGAAGTAGGAAGCCACGCCCATTTTGTGAATGATGCTGAAATTCTCATCCAGATCAAACCTATCCAAAAATGGAAATATTTTAAGGCAAAGAATGAACTTCTCGAAGAGATTGAACACCGTCTTGAAGAATTGCCTGGAGTAAACCTCAACATCACGCAACCCATTGCCCACAACCTGGATGAACTCATAACAGGGGTAAAGGCTCAATTAGCCATAAAAATCTACGGCGAAGATTTTAATATCCTGAAGGAAAAATCCATGCAAATAAAGGATATTGTCGCATCCATAAAGGGAGCAGCAGATGTCCAGGTCGAACAGTTTACAGGGAAAAATCACATCCAGATTGTTATCCTGAGAGAGCAAATCGCCCGCTACGGGGTGAATATCAGCGATATTCAGGAAACAATAGAAGCCGCTGTGGGGGGGATTACAGTCGGCCAGATCTATGAAGGTCAGAAAAAATTCGACATCTTTCTCAGGTTTGAGCCTAAATTCAGAAAAAATATTGAGCAAATCGAAAATCTCTTAATCAGTCTTCCCAGCGGAGGCCAAATCCCTCTTAAACTGCTGACATCGATAGAAAATGTCGTGGGTCCCCGGCTTATAAACAGAGAGCATAACAAAAGATTCATCACGGTTCAATGTAACATCAGGGGAAGGGATATCGGTCGGTTTGTGAGTGAGGCCCAGAGAGAAATTGAAAAAAACATTGATCTTCCCCCCGAATACACTGTCAAATGGGGTGGGCAGTTCGAACTGCAACAGCGGGCAAACAAAAGATTGGCTCTCATAACTCCTATTACTTTAGTCTTGGTTGCGCTCCTCCTTTTCACTATCTTCTATTCTTTCCAGGAAGTCCTTATCATCCTTATCAATATTCCTTTAGCTCTTACAGGTGGAATAATAGCCCTGAAAATCTCTGGGCTCTATTTAAGCATCCCTGCTTCCATCGGATTCATCGCTATTTTCGGAATTGCTTTGGAAGATGGTCTTGTGCTTCTCTTCTCTTTCCGTCAGCACCTTCTCCAGGGAGCCACGATGAAAGACGCCATCATCAAAGGAGTGAGTTTAAAAATAAGGCCGGTCTTGATGACGACCTTCACCACTATATTTGGTATCATGCCCCTGCTCTTAGCTAAAGGTCCAGGCGCAGAAATTCAAAGGCCACTGGCTACAGTCGTCGTTGGAGGGCTCATTACTTCTACTTTAGTCACTCTTCTCGTCCTTCCTCTTCTCTATCAAGCCCTAAAAAAATCTCCTTCCTCCGTCTGAAAAAAAAATAAAAAAATTGCTTTGTTCTTTCTCAATATCCTTGAAATTTTATGAATATGATGCTATTATTTTTATAACGACTCCTAAGTTTCTTATCCAGCTAAAATCTTAGAGAGGTAAATTATGAATAGAAAGCTTATTAGACCAAACTTATCTGAGATAAAAGAAAAGATGCATCGCGAATCAGCCAAAAAGAAAGCCCATCCCCCCTACGATACTCATGCAGAAAACTATTACTACCTGAAACAGATGAACAAAAAAACTCCTATGGGAGTTGTCTTTGAAGACGGAGAAACGGTGGAAGGATACATTGAATGGTATGATACAAACTGTATAAAACTCAACAGAGATGAAGCTCCCAATTTATTAATCTATAAAGACACCATCAAGTATCTATATAAGCTGAATGATACTAAAGAAACAAAAGAAAAAACATAAAAAAAGAAAAAATGAATATTCCCAAGATAGGAATAACTCTTGGGGATCCAGGGGGAATCGGACCCGAAATAGTCTTAAAGGCCTTATCGTCTAAAAATTCCCTTCCCAAGATATCTTACATCCTTTTTGGTTCCTCTCAGCTGGTTGAGGAAGAAAAGCTGGCATTGGGTCTCGAATTAGATATTCAACCTTTTGATAAAACAAAAGAGACCATCTTTCCTTCTCTATCTCTCTTAGAAGTAGAAAACCCTTTAAAAACCGTAAAAAAGGGATCTCCCTCCAAGGAAAACGGACAGGCATCTTTTCTCTTCTTCAAGCAAGCTTTCGAAGAGGCAAAAAGGGGAACTATACAAGCTTTTGTCACAGCGCCCATATCAAAACAATCCTGGAAACTAGCAGGATTAAAATGGCACGGCCACACAGATTTCCTCAGCCAGGTCTACCCTCAAGCCATCATGACTTTCTGGTCGAAAAGAATAAAAGTAGCCCTGTTTAGCCATCACCTCCCCTTGAAGGCCGCATTAGAAAAAATAAAAAAAGAAGATCTTCGTGATTTTTTCCTCCTGCTCCATAAGCACACGGAAAAAATCCAGCCTGAGACATTCCATTTCCTGGTGGCAGGGATGAATCCGCATGCTGGAGAGGAGGGGCTTTTCGGGTCTGAAGAAGAAGAGGAAATCCTTCCTGCCATAAACCATGCCAAGAAAGAAGGGGTGAGAATCAGCGGCCCTTTTCCACCTGACGTTGTTTTCCGGAAGGCTCTAAATCATCCAGACAAAATCGTCATCGCCCTCTACCATGATCAAGGGCTCATTCCTTTCAAGCTGGAAGCTTTTGAGAAGGGGGTTAATACCACCTTGGGTCTTCCGTTTATTCGCACTTCTCCTACCCATGGTACAGCCTTTGATATCGCTAACAAAAGAACGGCCAATCCTGAAAGCATGGTAGAGGCGATAAAATTGGCCTACGAGTTATCGCCACGCTTTCTTTAGCTCTGCCCGCAATTCGCGCTCGCGGTCCCTCTCTCGAATAGATTCCCTTTTCTGATAGGCTCTTTTACCCTTGGCAAGGGAGATTTCCACCTTGACTTTTCCTCTATCGTTGATCAGGACCTTCGTGGGAATAAGCGTTAAACCTTTTTCTATTACTTTTCCTGTTAACCTTTTTATCTCCCGGCGGTGGAGCAGAAGTTTTCTCACCCTTCTAGGATCATGATTGAATATGTTCGCAGCTTCGTAGGGGCTTATATGACAGCTGATAAGAAAAATTTCACCTGCTTTAATTTCAGCATAGCTCTCCTTTAAACTTATCCTTCCTTCTCTAATCGACTTGACTTCGCTCCCCACAAGAGAAATACCTGCTTCATAACTCTCCAGTATTTCATAGTTATAATAAGCTTTCTTATTCTTGGCGACGATTTTCATCTGCTTTATCTTCATTTTTTTGTTCTATTATAATGCGTAGTAAATTTATATGACGCTTGCTCATTTTTTCAACAACAAATCTATAACCTTCGCAGCTTAAAACCTCCCCTTCTTTAGGTATTTTCCCAAATTCGTAAAGAAAAAAACCGGCTAAAGTCGTGTATTCTCTTTTCTCCGGTAGTTCAAAGAGAAGTCTCTGATTAACATCCTTAATGGAAGCTCTTCCTTTGACTACATATACATTTTCCTCGACCTGGCTAAACCACTCTTCTTTGGGATCGTACTCGTCCTGAATCTCTCCTACTATCTCCTCGATAATATCTTCAAGGGTTACAATTCCCTCCATATTCCCGAATTCATCCACAACAAAAACAAGATGGTTTGCGGCCTCTTGCATCTGAAGCAAAACATTCTCTAAAGAAGCGGGCTCAGGAACAAAAAAGGGCTTTCTTATAATTTTATTTATGTTGAACTCTTTATTATCAATAAGATAAGGAATTACATCTTTCACGTGAATAAGCCCCTCTATGTTATCTAATCTTCCTTTATACACAGGAAACCTGGAAAATCCGGCAGAGAGGATGGTATCTAATATTTGCTGAATAGAGGATTTTATCTCAATAGCCTTGACCTGAGGACGGGGAACCATAATTTCTCTGATGGGGCGGGAGCCGATGTCAAGAACACCCGAAATCATATTTTTTCGAAACGAAGACATCCCTTTTATCCCCATTGTCAACAAAACTTTTATTTCTTCCGTGCTAAGAGAACGACCGAAGCCTTTTTCCTTTTTCTGAGAGGAGGGAAATATCAATCGGGAAATGAATGTAAAAGCTTTAACAAAAGGATAAAAAATTAGGATAAAAAACCTGATCGGCTGCACAAACAAAAAAGAAAGCTTTATAGGATTATAAGCAGCATAAGTCTTGGGAGTGATTTCAGCGAAAATAAGAATCAAAAAAGTCGTCATCAAGGTGGCCACTAAAACCGCATGATTCTTGTTCGGGATTAAAGAGACAAAAATAAATGTCGCGATAGAAGCTGCAGCTACATTAACTAGAGTGTTCCCGATGAGTATGGTCGCTAAAAGGTTATCCACCCTTTCCAGCATGCTTTTTACAAGCCTTGCCCTCCTTGACCCTTTCTTTTCAAGGTAATCAAGTTTATAAGGATTAACAGCAATAAAAGCTGTTTCAGAAGAAGAGAAGAAAGCACTGAGAAGAATAAACAGGAAAAAAAGGATGAGGGCAGGAAGGAGCATATTTTTTAAAAATCAGGAATCCAAGCGAGGATTTACATCTCTAAAACAGAGAGATAAAGTTTCCATAAGTCTTTGTTCAATCTCTGAGAAAGGGAGGGAGGAAACTTCTGAAATTTCTGATACGACAAGCTCTTTTACTTTCTCCATCATTTTCTTCTCGCGGAAAGAAAGGGGTTTGACTAAATTGAGATAATAAAGGCTCTTCAAGACCAAAGCCATATCCAACATTGTTCCAGATTTCAAAAGATTGAGATGTTCTTTGTATCTCCCCTTCCAGTTCATCGTGACATCTACATTTCCGTTTCTCATATATTCAAATATTTTCCTAATACGTCCCGCAGAAACAGGTTTTCTGATCCCAATTTCTTCAGCATTGGAAAAAGGCACTAACACTAAAGTATTGTTGTTAAGGATTCTCAAATGATAAATCCTGAATTTTTCCCCATAGTGGCTTTCGTCCTGGATATCTTCTATAACACCCAGCCCCTGATTGGGATAAATAACCTTATCTCCAACCTTGAAGGAATCCATCGTGTTGATATTATAATCAATAATGGCCATAGAGTCAAATCATTATTGTGCAGAGTAAGCATTTCCTTTTCCGTGATAGAGGACATAATGTCTGATCAGGCTGGGTGTTTCGAAAACACGCGGGATTTCCCCAACGAGGAAATCCCGCTCGGATACAGGCTTCGCTCTCCTCTCCTGCCGTCGAGGAACCATGCCCGCTCAGCCTTTCTCACGGTTTTCTCAATCACCCAGCCTGCTCTCTTCATTTTCATAAATTTGGAAATCCTTCTTTGTGCAGACTTGACAGATAAAAGCAGGTTTATTAACATACTTCCTCTAAAGTTAAAGAGAAGACATGAAAAGAACTTTCCAACCCAACAAAAGAAAGAGAAAAAAAACTCACGGCTTTTTAGTCCGAATGAGAACTAAAGGTGGCCAGCATATCATCAAGAACCGAAGACAAAAAGGCAGAAAAAGACTTGCTGGCTAATGAATGAAACCCTTAGCCCTCAGGAGAGGATAAGAAATAAAAAAGAATTTTTGCATCTTTACAAAAAGGGCAGGCGTTACAGAGCAAAATATTTCAATCTTGTCTATATCTCCAGCGACTTAAGTTTTTCCAGGATGGCTGTTGTCATCAGCAAAAAAGTAGGTAATGCCGTTAAAAGAAACAAATTTAAAAGACAGATGAGATCTCTCTTCCGAAGGAACAAAGGCTTGCTCGAAAGCTCCTTTGACATCTTAATCATCGCTAAAAAAGAAATCATCGAGGCCTCCTGGCGCAAGCTTCAGGAAGATTACTTTGCTGCCATAAGATCCATTGGTCAAAATAGATAATCTCTATGAAAAACATAGCTTTATTCTTTATAAGATGTTACCAAGTGTTCATCTCACCGCTGCTTGGCCGTCACTGCCGTTTTTATCCTTCATGCTCTAGCTATACCTACGAAGCTATAAAAAAACATGGTTTACTTAAAGGAGTATTTTTAGGAGGGAAAAGGCTTCTCAAGTGTCACCCATTTCACCCAGGAGGAGTCGATCTCATTCCTTAAGAGGTCCATAAATGGAAAAAAGAGTACTAATAGCAATTGTCCTTTCTTTCCTGATTTTGATTCTCTATCAGGCATTCTTCATTAAAAAGCAGCCAGAGCCAGAAATTCCACCAGAAAGTATCACAGGGATAGAGAGAAAACCTGAGCAAAAGCCTGCTGAAAAAGAACTCCTTTCTCCTCTAGCAACGCCCGAGGAGAGAGAGCGTGCAGAAGAAGAGCGAGACCTTCAGCCGATCTCAGCCCAAGCTGAAGAAGAAATCCGGATCGATACTTCTCTGTATCAAGCTGTATGGAGTAATAGAGGAGGGGTGTTGAAGAGTTGGAGGCTTAGAAAACACACGGATGAGAACAAAGAAGACTTAGACCTTGTTTCTGTACGATCGTCCGAGCTGGATATGTATCCTTTTTCCTTGAGAACAGATGATTCATCCTTCGATAGTACTATCAACAGTGCCCTTTTCGAATTCTCAAATCTCAAGTTAGATCTGGGAGGTGGCCGGTCAGGAGAACTCCGCTTTCAGTATGCAGATGATAAAGGGACACGAGTGGAGAAAATCCTTACTTTCCAGGATGGAAAATATGACTTTGATGTGATAATCAATGTTTGGAAATACGGACAAAAAATCGATTTCCATGCTATTTGGGGTCCAGGCATTGGCAATCCCACTGCAACCGAGCTAAAGAGCCGATTCGGAGGAGCAAGAGGCATGGCTGTTTTTCCACCCCCGGCTCGCCCCAAAAAAGACCGATTGGAAGAAAGAAAATTTATGCCTATAAAAAAATGGGAAGATTTGATCGCGGGGAAACAGAATGACTTTTATTTCGTTCAATGGGCCGCCTATGAAGATAATTACTTCACAGCTCTTTTCCTTACTTCTCCTGAAAAAGCAAGCGCGTCCTTCCATAGAGAAGGACCGGAAGAAAACCCTTACTTTTTTCTCTCTATGAGCTCTCCTCATAAGGTTTATATAGGGCCTAAAGATTTCGATACTTTAAGTGAATTCGGCTACGGAGCAAAAAAATTGATAAGGTTCGGATTTTTTGGGGTTATTTCTGAAATCCTCCTCAGAGCCAGCAAATCTATCCATAAACTTATCCCTAATAGGGGAATCACCATCATCCTCCTCACTTTTTTTATCAAAATTATCTTTTTCCCCTTAACCTACAGCAGCATGCGCTCTATGTCTAAGATGCAGGAACTTCAGCCTAAGATTAAAGCTCTGAAAGCCAGATACAAAAAGGCTAAACAGGATATCGGCCAACGCCGCAAGATGAACGAAGAAACGATGAAGCTCTACAAACAACACGGTGTCAATCCGGCTGGAGGCTGTTTACCAATGCTCATCCAAATACCTATTTTCTGGGGATTTTTCCGGCTCTTGATTGTAGCTATTGAATTTAGGCATAGTCCCTTTATTTTTTGGATAAAAGACCTTTCCGTAAAGGATCCATTTTATGTGACTCCAATCCTGATGGGCATCACTCAATTCATAAGCCAAAAAATGACGCCCACATCTGCTGACCCCACTCAGGCAAGGATGATGCTTATGATGCCGGTTATCATGACTATCTTTTTTATGAATTTTCAAAGTGGCCTTGTCCTTTACTGGCTGACCAACAATGTCCTCCAAATCGGCCAGCAGTACATCATGAATCGAATAAGGCAAAAGAAAAAGAGAGAATCTCATGGCAAAAGAAGAAAAAAATAATCAAGAAAAAGAGTTCAAAGGAAAAAATTTAGATGAAGTCATAAGTAACGCCGAACATGTTCTCAAGCTCCCCCGGAATAAAATAAACTATGAAGTTGTTACAGAAAAAACAAAGCTCTTCGGAATCAAGACCAAGGAAATTGTAATCCGCGCCTGGCCTAGGGAAGAATTAGAGGAAAATCCTGTGGCTCAATTTCTCGATAAGCTCCTGTCTCGCCTTCCACTTGATATAAAGTACCAGATAAAAAGAAAAAACGACATGATCTATCTAATTTTTGAAGGAGGGGACAAACACTTTCTCCTGCTGAAAGATGGATCACTGCTCCAAGCCTTTCAACACATCCTTAATAAAATCTCTTCCCAAAAAGTTCAAGTCGACTGTGAATTTTATATAAAAAATAAAGAAAAGCAGTTAAGTGATTATGCCCAGCATATTGCTCATCAAGTTCACGAAACAGGCAAGGATGAAATCCTTGATATGATGAATCCCTATGAAAGAAGAATCGTCCATATAGCTGTGAATCAAGTTTCAGGAACTACAACGGAGAGTATAGGCGATGGATTTCTGAAACGAATCAAGGTTTTCCCCGTAAAGATCGAGGCCAAATAACTTTTTAAAGAAACCATCCCTGAATATTGTTTTTCCCCCTTTCCACTTTACGTTTTACGCTTCACGTTTTATTATATATAAGTCATGCTTGAAGACACGATCATTGCCATCTCCACTCCTCTGGGCTACGGTGGTCTGGGCATCGTCCGTCTCAGCGGGAAAAAATCCCTGGCGATTGCCAAAAAATTATTCAAATCGAAGAAAAACAAGGCCCAAATCCCTCCTCGTCACCCCATTTTGGGAAACCTGTATCATTTTGAACAAAAAGAATTCTTCGAAGAAGCTTATCTGACTTATATCCCTTCACCCCACACTTACACCAGGGAAGATATGGTGGAAATCAGCTGTCATGGAAGTCCTGTAATTCTTGAGGAGGTTGTCCGCCTCGGCATAAAAGCCGGAGCAAGGCATGCCAGACCCGGAGAGTTCACTCTTCGGGCTTACCAACGGGGGAGAATCGACATTCTCCAGGCTGAAGCCATAAACGACATCATCCAAGCCCCGTCATATAGACAAGTAAAAATATCCTTTAGCCAGCTCGGGGGAAGCCTTTCCCAAAAAATAGCCTCTCTCCGGAACCAGATTATCAACCTTCTCTCTCAAATCGAAGCCAGCATTGAATTCCCGGAGGAGGGACTGCGAATCTCAGCAAAGCAGATATCGAAAACAATGGAAAAGGCTATTCATTCCTTAAAAAAGCTCGTAGAAAGCTATAATCTGGGAAAAACACTTTCCGAAGGCCTAACATTAGCCATCACAGGAAGAAAAAACGTAGGCAAATCTACTCTATTTAATTCACTTCTCCAAAAAGAAAGGGCCATTGTTACCCCTTATCCTGGAACGACAAGAGATTATTTATGCGATAAATTAAATATAAATAGTTCCATTTTCACCCTGATCGACATGGCTGGTTTTGGCAGCCCCCTTCATCCGGCGGAGAAAGAAGGGATGAAAAGAGGAAAAATACTAGCCTCTCAGGCCGATGGAGTGCTCCTTCTCCTTGATTCTTCTCAAGGCGAAAGCTCCGAAGATTTTAAGCTTATCAGAAAATTTAAAAACAAAAAGACCATTCTCCTTTTTAACAAAATTGATATTCCTCAAAAAATGAGCAAAAAAAATATAAAAAGCCGAGCAGAATCCCTGCCTGCGCTTGGAATATCAGCTTTAAAAGGAACAAACTTAGGGAAACTTAAAGAGATGATCCATGAGTTTTTTGTCCCCAGCCAGAAACAGGGAGAAGAGATTATCCTTCATTTGCGGCAAAAACTCCTGCTTGAAGCTATGCTTGACTGCTTGATTGACGGCCAGCGCCTCCTTAAAGAAGGCCATCCCGAAGAAATTTATGCTGAAGAAATCCGAAAGACAATCCCCTTAATTGGCCAGCTTACTGGAGAAATTCGCATGGATGATATCATCGAGGAGATATTCAGCAAGTTCTGTGTAGGAAAATAGGGCAAAAGATGAATTTTGTAGATGAATATGACGTAATTGCAGTCGGCGCCGGTCATGCAGGATGTGAAGCCGCATACGCAACCTCCACCATGGGTCTTGAAACATGCCTCATCACCATCCATCTCGAAACAATCGCTCAGATGTCCTGCAATCCTGCCATAGGAGGATTGGCCAAGGGGCATTTAGTACGCGAAATAGACGCTCTGGGCGGTATCATGGGCCTCCTGGCTGATGAGACAGGAATACAATTCAGGCTCCTAAATAGAAGCCGGGGTGGAGCAGTCCAAGCACCAAGGGCGCAATCTGATAAGGCTCTCTACAGGCAGACCATGAAAAACTGGTTGGAAAAAGTCCCTAATTTAACGCTCTTCCAGGGGGTTGTCACAGAAATTCTTATAAAAGATAAAAGAGTGCAAGGAGTTAAGACTCTGGAAGGAAACAGGCTGTTCGCAAAAGCTGTTATCTTGACCCCAGGAACATTCTTAAACGGTCTCATCCACATAGGCCTTCATAGTTATTCCGCAGGAAGAGCTAACGAGCCAGCTTCACATGAACTCAGCGAAAATTTGAAAAAATTAGGGCTGAAATCCTTTCGCTTGAAAACGGGTACACCGATGAGACTTCATGAACGAACCATAGACTGGAGCCAATTTACCGCTCAACCCGGAGATAAAAAGCCTGTTCCTTTTTCTTTTCGCACTCAAAAAAACCTCAAAAACAAAATCCTCTGCCACATAGGATATACGAATCAAAAAACCCATGAAGTTATCAAAAAGAATCTGGATAAATCTCCTCTGTACAGCGGAAAAATTACCGGCGTGGGGCCGCGCTATTGCCCTTCAATAGAGGTCAAAGTTGTCAAATTTCCCCATCATCAGAGACATCAATTTTTTCTTGAGCCTGAAGGCCTGGAGACAGCCGAAATCTACGTTAACGGCATCTCCTCCAGTCTTCCTCTTGAAACCCAGAAGGAAATCCTGAAAAGTATCCCTGGCTTGGATCAGGCGAAAATATTGAGGCCAGCTTACGGCATTGAATACGATGCATTCGCTCCTACTCAACTAAACCGCTCTCTAGAAGCAAAAAATATCAAAAATTTGTTCTTAGCCGGCCAGATCAACGGAACCTCTGGGTACGAAGAAGCAGCTGCCCAAGGCTTAATGGCAGGCATAAATGCTTCTTTAAAGATAAAAAAGAAGAAACATTTCATCCTTGGGAGGAATGAGGCGTATATAGGCGTGCTCATCGACGATCTCATCTCTAAAGGAGTTGAGGAGCCTTATCGTCTCTTCACATCGCGTGCTGAATACAGGCTCCTCCTAAGGATTGACAATGCGGATAAAAGATTGACTCAGTACGGATACAATTATGGGCTCATTAAAGAAAAAGATTATGAAGCTTACCAAAAAAAACAGGAGAGCATAGAAAAAGCTATGCATTTTCTCCAGAAAGAAAGAATAATAACTGAAAATAAGGAAAAACTGCGGCTTAAGGACCTGCTGAAAAAACCTGAAGTGAAATTCAAAAATGTGGTAGAATATAAAAAATTTAATGGCCTCTTAACTGATGAAGAAATACGGCATGTCGAGTCAGAGGTAAAATACGAGGGCTATTTAAAAAAACAAGAGAAAGAAATTGCCAGAATTGCAAAAATTGAGGGAGAGAAAATCCCAGAAAAGACAAATTTCAGAAAAATCCCTGGATTAACAAGGGAAGTGATGGAAAAATTGGAAGAAATTCGGCCTCAAACGATAGGGGAGGCAAAAAAGATCCCTGGAATAACCCCCGCAGCCACATTGAACCTGCATATATATTTAAGCATTCAAAAGAGAAAATCAGAAAAAGGGGAAATGTTCCACGTGAAACATTAAAGAGCGATGGGCAAAATTATAGCCATAGCTAACCAAAAGGGCGGAGTTGGAAAAACAACGACCGCGATCAATCTTGCCGCATCATTAGCCTTAAAAAAGAGGAAAGTTCTGGTTGTGGACTTTGATCCTCAGGGCATGGCCACCACTGGCCTTGGGAAAAAAAAGGAGGGCAAAAAGGGGATCTACCAGGCTCTGATGAACGGACAGGACATAATGGATTATATCCAGTCAACCCAACTCGATAACCTCTATATCTGTCCTTGCTCCCCTGAACTGACAGGAGTAGAGGCAGAACTTTTTTCCATAGAGGCGAAAGAAAGGAGGCTGCAGGAAGCCTTAAATAAAACAAAGAAATCCTTTGACTTTATTCTAATCGATTGCCCTCCTTCGCTGAGCTTTTTGACTATTAATGCTTTAACAGCTGCTGACTCAGTCCTTATTCCCGTACAATGCGAATTTTTCTGCATGGAAGGCATCCCAGAACTCCTTCGCATCTATGATGAGGTTCGCACTCATTTGAATCCCTCTCTTTCCATCGAAGGAATTCTCTTGACTATGTTCGACGAACGAACAAACCTCTCCAAACAGGTTGCTGCAGAGGTTAAACGTTCACTAAAGGGTATCATATTCAAGGTCATTATTCCTCGAACAGTAAGACTTGCCGAAGCTCCCGGTTTTGGCAAACCGATTCATCTCTATGACAAAAAATCAAAAGGAGCCGAAGCCTATCTCAATTTAGCGCGGGAGATGCTACAGATATGAAAAGGAAAGCTTTAGGAAAGGGATTAAAGGCGTTCATCCCTGAAGAGTATAGTATACTAAAAGAAGAAAGATACGCTGATTTAGAAGTTGAACAAATCAAGCCAAATCCTCTTCAACCGAGGCTGAAATTCGACAAGGAATCTATTGATGAGCTAGCTCGCTCGATAAAAGAATCCGGAGTTCTGCAGCCTGTTATCGTTGTTCCTGAAGGAAATTATTACAGAATTGTTATTGGGGAAAGGAGGTGGCGCGCAGCTCAAAAAATTGGCCTGCGCAAAATTCCATCTCTCATCCGCTCCATGCCCAAGGCGCAGCAGCTCGAGATATCCCTCGTGGAAAACCTCCAAAGGGAAGATCTCAATCCTTTGGAAATAGCCTTGGCCTATCAGAAATTAACTCAAGAGCTGGACTATACTCAACAGAAAATCGCTGAAAAAGTTGGAAAAGACAGGACCTCTGTGGCCAATTATCTGCGTCTCCTCAACCTTCCCAAAGAAATCCAGGATGATCTGGCAGAACGCAAGATTTCTATGGGACACGCCAGAGCCTTAATAGCTCTTGAAGACCCCAAGCTCCAAATTTCTTTTTCACGCCAAATCATTCAAAAACATCTTTCTGTCCGGGATGTCGAAAAAATGGTTCACAAACTCAAGCAGACTATACCCAGGCAAAAAAGGCAAATACCTGATCCTGACCTTATGGCTCTTCAAGAAGAATTCGTCAAGCTGTTGGCGACGAAAGTTTCAATCTCGGGAAGTCAGAAAAAAGGGCATATAAAAATCTATTATTTCTCTACCGATGATTTAAACAGAATTTATGAAAAACTCAAGGAGTAAACTTATGGAAGAAAAGACAATAGATGAAAATAAGCTCACTGGTTTTTTCGATAAAGACACTCAAATTAAAGGTGATTTAAGTTTTGAGGGTTCTTTCCGGATTGATGGGCGTTTTACAGGAAAAATAGACTCTGATTCTGTGCTTATTGTCGGGGAAAATGGAAAAGTGGACGCAGATATCAAGATTGGCAAGATTATCATAAACGGCGAGGTCAAGGGCACCGTCCAAGCTAAGGAAAAGGTCGAAATAAACGCCAGCGGAAGAGTGATCGGTAAAGTCATAACGCCCAAATTAGCAGTGGAAGAAGGGGCTTATATTGAAGCAAACTGCCAGATAACAAATCAAGTTTCTCCGCCGGAAACAGAAGAAAAAGCAGAAGAGGTTCTTCAATCATTACCTGAGAAAAAACCTGATTCGGGATATCAAACTTGAAACTGGCGACAGGCATCATCCCCGCTCGTTATCAATCTCGGCGATTCCCAGGAAAACCCTTGGCTCTCATCCAGGGAAAGCCAATGATCCAAAGAGTATACGAGCTGGCACGAGAAGCAAAGTTTCTCGATCGGCTCATCATAGCCACTGATGATGAGAAAATTTTAGAGGCTGCTGAAGGTTTTGGAGCAGAAGTCCAGATGACTTCTCCTTTGCATAATTCCGGAACTGAGCGAGTTGCTGAAGTAGCCAAGGAGATAAAAACTTCAATTGTCATCAATATTCAGGGAGATGAACCTCTCCTTCGAAGGGAGATGATAGACGACCTAGTGGAAGCTTTGCAGGATAAAGCCATCCCTATGGCTACTCTTGCGGCCCAGCAGAAAGATATGGACCTCCTTTATGATAACAATGTTATCAAGGTAGCTGCGGACAGGGAAGGCTTTGCCTCTAATTTCTCTCGTTCTCCTCTTCCTTTCGAAACCTCGGATTATTTCCTGCAGCACATAGGAATTTATGGCTACCAGAAAGAGTTCCTTCTTGCTTTATGCAAGATACCGCCATCCAAGTCAGAAAAAACAGAAAGTCTAGAGCAACTTAGAGCTCTGGAGAACGGCTACAAAATAAAAATTATCGAAACCCAATTTTCTACCTTGAGTGTTGACTCTCCTCAGGATATAATCAAGGTTGAAAATTTTTTGAACAAAGGAGCAAATGACTAAGTTTATCTTCATCACAGGCGGAGTCCTTTCAGCCCTGGGCAAAGGAATTGCCGCAGCTTCTATCGGAATGTTACTGGAAAGTCACGGCTACAAAATAACTATCCAGAAATTCGATCCTTATCTTAACGTGGATCCAGGCACCATGAATCCCTTCCAACATGGAGAAGTGTATGTCACAGATGACGGAGCTGAAACAGACCTTGATTTGGGGCATTATGAACGGTTCACTTCTACAAAAACGACCAAGGCTCATAACTGGACATCTGGAAAAATTTACGAATCGATCATAAGAAAAGAACGAAAGGGAGAATACCTCGGCAAAACAGTCCAGGTTATTCCTCATGTCACTGACGAAATAAAAAATGCTTTTTACGCTGTAGCTGACGAAAACGATATAGTCATCGTTGAAATAGGCGGCACCGTCGGAGATATTGAAAGCCAGCCTTTCCTTGAAGCGATAAGACAGATGAGGCTTTCTCTTGGGGCTGACAATACCCTTTTCATTCATCTGACATTGGTCCCCTTTATCAAGACATCTGGAGAACTGAAAACAAAGCCAACTCAGCACAGTGTGCGAGAGCTACAAGCCGCAGGAATTCAGCCTGACATTATTCTCTGCCGAACAGATATGTTTCTTAGTCAAGATATAAAGGCTAAAATTTCCCTGTTCACTAACGTGCCCTTAGAAGCTGTTATCACTGCCAAAGATGTGGATAATATTTATGAAGTGCCCCTTGTTTTGGCCCAAGAAGCACTGGATAGCATTATCCTGAAAAAGTTTAATCTTGACCCGAAGAAAAGGCGTCTGGGGCGCTGGAAAGCCCTGGTGGAAAGGATGAAAAATCCAAGGGATGAAGTCGCTATTGCCCTTGCGGGCAAGTACGCTGAGCTTCATGATTCTTATTTTAGCCTGAAGCAGGCTTTAGACCATGGAGGTATTGCTCACCAGCTCAAGGTTAAAATATCCTGGATAGAGGCCGAGGATTTAGAAAAGGGAAAAGCCGAGAAAATCTTGGCAGGTGCAGATGGGATTCTGATTCCAGGTGGTTTCGGCGTTAGAGGAATCGAAGGTAAAATTAAGGCTGTTACCTATGCTCGAGAGAATAAGGTTCCCTTTTTCGGCATTTGTTTAGGCATGCAAGCTGCAGCAATAGAGTTTGCCCGAAATATCGCCTCGCTCCGCAACGCTAACAGCACAGAATTTAATCCCAAAACTCCCCATAAAATTTTCTTTAAATTGCGGGAATTGAAAGGAATAAAAGACCTGGGAGGCACTATGAGGTTGGGCAAGTTTCTCTGTCGCCTCGAAAAAGGCTCTTTTGCTGAGAAGGCATATGGTAAATTGAACATTTATGACCGCCACCGTCATCGGTATGAGTTCAATCCTGAATACGAAGAAATCTTAGCCAAGGCGGGTCTTTTCGTCTCAGGAAAAAACCCAGATCATAATTTGGTGGAAATTATCGAGATCAAAAAGCATCCTTGGTTTCTTGGATGCCAGTTTCATCCTGAGTTTAAATCTAAACCCTTAAAGCCTCATTCTCTTTTCAAAGCTTTTATTGGAGCAAGTTATGCCTATCGTTCCCAAAGAAATACTCATAAACGAAAAAGTTAAAATAGGTGGAACCAATCCCTTCTTCCTGATTGGTGGTCCCTGTGTGATTGAAAATCAAGACCATGCCTTTTTTATGGCAAAAGAAATAAAAAAAATCTGCGAAAATCTCCAAATCTCATTTATTTTTAAAGCCTCATACGACAAGGCAAACCGATCTTCAATATCTTCCTACAGAGGACCTGGTGCGGAGCAAGGATTGGAAATTCTGCGCACAATTAAAGATGAGCTTCTTGTTCCTGTCCTCTCCGATGTTCACGAAACAAACCAGATCGAGAAGGCTGCTCAAGTACTGGATATTATCCAAATTCCGGCTTTACTCTCCCGGCAGACAGACTTAATCGTCGAGGCTTCGAAAACTCAAAAACCCCTTAACCTCAAGAAGGGACAGTTTTTATCTCCTCATGAAATGAAGAATGCAGTCGAAAAAGCCCTCAGCCAGGGAAATGAAAAATTAATTATAACTGAAAGAGGAACCTTTTTCGGTTATAATAACTTAGTTTTTGACATCCGTTCCATTCCAATCATGAAGAAATGGGGATTTCCCGTTGTCATAGATGCTTCCCATAGCGTTCAAAAACCTGGCGGCGAGGGAAGCTCCTCAGGAGGAGAGGCTGAATTTATCCCCTATAAAGCAAAGGCAGGCGTGAGCGTTGGTGCGGATGGAGTTTTCCTTGAAGTCCACGATAATCCTTCCCAAGCTCTCTCAGACAAATATAATTCATTGATATTAAAGGACTTACGTAATCTTCTGGCTTCTCTGCTCCGGCTAAGGCAAGCAAGAGATATGAATAACAATCACTCTTAAGGAATAATAAAAGCCATGACAAAAAATGATATCATTCGAACCGGTAAATATGTGCTGGAAACAGAGGCAAAAGCAGTTAAAACCTTGGCTTCCGGACTGGATGAAAACTTTGCAAAGGCAGTTGAGCTCCTCTTCCAGACAAAATCTCGAGTTATAGTTACTGGCATGGGAAAATCAGGTCATGTAGGCCGGAAAATCGCCGCAACTTTAGCCAGCTGCGGTACTCCGGCCATTTTTATCCATCCGGCTGAAGCTGGACACGGAGACCTCGGTATGATCCTCAAAGAGGACATTCTCATAGCTATCTCTTACAGCGGAGAGACGAGAGAGCTTGTTGATCTCCTTGATTACGTGAAAAGGGCTGGAATAAAACTGATCAGCATCACAGGCGATAAAAATTCAAAATTGGGCAAGTACAGTGATATCGTCTTGGAGGCGAAGGTTGAAAAGGAAGCGGAACCTAACGGCATGATCCCCACAGCAAGCTCTACCGCTGCCTTAGCGATGGGAGATGCAGTCGCTATCGCCTTGATGAAGAAGAAGGGATTCGGAGAAAAAGATTTCGTTTCTGTTCATCCCAGAGGAGAAGCCAGAAAAAAGCTTCTCAAAATTAAAAATTTAATGCACAAAGGAAGAAAGATCGCCCGCGTGTCTCAAAAGACTCCGATGAAAGCTGTCCTTGAAGAAATTACCAGGAAAAAATTAGGAATGACGTGTGTGATCGACAAGCAGGAAAAGCTTTTGGGAATTATCACAGACGGAGATTTAAGACGGCTGATCCAAAAATTCGGAAAAAATTTACTGCAAAAAACCGCTCAAGATTGTATGACTCCAAATCCAGTCACGATCGACAAAGCGGATTTAGCCACCAAGGGCTTAAACCTCATGGAAAAGAACAAAATCACTTCCTTAATCATCAAGAATAAAAAAGGGGAAATTGAGGGAATCATCCATCTCCATGATTTATGGCGAACAGAGATGTTCTGATGAAAAAAAAAGAGCGCGCACGTAAAATAAAAATGATCATCATGGATGTCGACGGCACGCTTACTGACGGAAACCTCCTCCTTCTGCCTGACGGCGAAGAACTCAAAGCTTACAATGTCAAGGACGGGACGGGAATTTTACTCGCTCACATGGCGGGCCTGAAGACAGGTATCATAACCGGAAAAATATCAAGTTCCCTGAAAAAAAGGGCTGAAAGACTGAAAATCATGGAGGTTCATGAGGGAATTCTTGATAAAAAAAAGGTTCTACTGGAAATCCTCGAAAAAAACAAACTCCACGCGGAGCAAATTGCCTATATAGGCGATGACGTAGGAGACCTTGAGGTCATCAAATCTGTAGGACTGGCTGGTGCCGTTGCCGATGCGCATTCAGAGATAAAGAAACGCAGTCATTTTATCTGCGGCAATCCTGGGGGGAAAGGAGCAGTACGGGAATTTATCGAATTCATTCTTGAAGCCCAGAATAAATGGCCAACCATCGAAGCCAGCTTTAAAGATTTTGTTAAGCTGAAGGAAAAAATCTAAAACTAAAAATATAATCAGCTGCGCGATAACCAGTTACTTTTTCCTGGTCAGCTGGAGGATAAGGTGAAAATAAAACCTGAAATTTTCAGAGAGTACGATATAAGAGGAGTTGTCGATAAAGACCTGACTCAAGATACTGTTGAATTAATAGGAAAAGGAATAGGCACCTATTTTCGCCGGCATAAAAGAAAAGAGGTAGCCCTGGGAAGAGACTGCCGACTCAGCTCTCCGATCTTTTCTGAAGCTCTGTCCAGGGGCCTTCTCTCAACAGGATGTAAGATCGTAGAGCTCGGCGTCGTTCCGACTCCTCTCCTTTATTTCGCTATTTATCACAAAAAAATGGAGGCGGGAGTGATGCTCACCGGCTCCCACAACCCTCCTGAATATAACGGCTTCAAAATAATGGTTGGAGAGGAAACACTCTACGGAGAAGCCATCCAAAACATATTCACCATCATTCAAGACAATGATTTCATAAAAGAGGAAAGTACATCCAGGAGAACTTACGATATTGCTTCTGAATACAAAGATTATATTGAGAAAAATATCAGGCTCGAAAAAAAACTGAAGGTAGTCGTGGATGCTGGAAACGGAACTGCAGGGGTTATAGCTTGCCCTATTTTCAAAAAGTTGGGATGTGATGTTATCGAACTCTACTGTGAGATGGACGGCAACTTTCCCAACCACCATCCTGACCCAACTCTTCCTGAAGCCCTCGAACACCTCATCAAAGAAGTCATCCGATCAAAAGCACATTTGGGCATAGCCTATGATGGAGACGGAGACAGGATTGGAGTCATTGATGATGAGGGGCACATTATCTGGGGCGACCTCCTCATGGTCCTCTTCTCGCAGGATATACTTTCGCGAAATCCGGGAGCTTCTATCATCTCTGAAGTGAAAGCTTCTAAAGTTTTTTACGAAGAAATTAAAAAATTGGGCGGCCTGCCTATCATGTGGAAAACCGGCCATTCCTTAATCAAGAAAAAAATCAAGGAAGAAAAGGCTCTTCTGGCCGGGGAGATGAGCGGCCACATCTTCTTCGCCGACAGATACTTCGGTTTTGATGATGCCATCTATTCTTCAGCACGCCTGCTGGAACTTCTCTCTAAGTCAGAAAAAAAGCTCTCCCAGATGCTCTCTGAACTACCCAAAACCTACAATACACCGGAAATCAGAGTTTACGCCTCTGATGAGGTGAAATTCAAAATAGTCGAAGAAGTAAAAAAAGAGCTTTCTCAAGAATACCCCATCATCGATATAGACGGTGTCAGGGCAATTTTTCCTGAAGGGTGGGGCTTGGTTCGGGCCTCAAACACTCAAGAAGCTCTAGTTCTTCGTTTTGAAGGCGATACAGAAGAAGCCCTCAAGGCCATAGAAAAAGAAGTTAAGCGTGTTGTTGAGAATGCCATAAAAAGGTTAGAGCGTACTTGAGTTTATTCGAGATTATCCTCCTGGGAATCATTCAGGGCTTAACTGAATTTTTCCCGGTCAGCAGCTCGGGTCATCTGGTTTTTCTCCAGAATCTTTTTGGCCTCCGTGAACCACAATTATTCATAGATGTTATGCTCCATGTTGGCACTCTCCTTTCCCTCTTCATCTTCCTCCGCAGAGAAATCTTAGAACTTACTCAAAGCTTCGGGAATTTTTGTTTGAGCCCTAAAAAAAATATTTCCAATCCAAAGATAAAACTTATCTTTTCCCTGACTGTTGCCTCTCTTCCCACAGCTTTGATAGCCTACTTTTTCCACGATTTTTTTGAATCACTTTTTTCCTCTTTAAGGGTTGTTGGCGTAGCACTGCTTATCACTGCCAGCTTTCTTTTCCTGACCAGGTTTGCCAGAGAGAAAAAAAAGAAAGATATTGTTCATCCCTTTATCATCGGCATTCTCCAGGGCTTGGCCATTATCCCGGGCTTATCTCGTTCTGGATTGACTATAGGAGGAGCTCTCCTTCTTGGCTGGAAGAGAAAAGAAGCTGCTCAATTTTCTTTTCTCCTTTCCATCCCAGCCATTTTGGGGGCTTCCCTTTTTGAGCTTCAAAAGATTGACTCGAACACTCAACCCTGGTTTCCTTTGATAACCGGAATCCTCGTTGCCGCCTTTTTTGGCTTTATTGCCTTGACTCTTTTGGTTAGATTAATCAATAAAGGAAAATTTTATTCCTTTTCCTATTATTGCCTTTTGGTAGGCCTTGCAGCTCTCATCTTATCCTTTCTCACATAGAATGAGTAACTTAACTGCTTTTTTTAAAGGAGATTAAAATGGATATTCGAGCAGTTATAATGGCCGGCGGTGCCGGCACTCGATTCTGGCCGTTGAGCCGAAAGAAAAACCCGAAGCAGTTTCTTCCGATTGTCAGCGACAAAACAATGATCGAAGAAACAGTCCATCGTCTTCTGGCAAAGGTGCCCTCGAACAATATCTACACTATTGCTAACTTTGCCCAGACCCAAGTTATAAGAAGCCTCCTTCCAGATCTTCCCCAAGAGAATCTTCTTGTAGAACCCACGGGAAGAAACACAGCTCCTTCTTTGATGCTGGCCACAGCCTGGATTTATCTCCAGAATCCCAAGGCAGTGCTGGCTGCCTTGCCCGCTGACCATCTCATAAAGGACGCTCCTCTTTTCCTGAGAAAGCTCGACGCTGGAGCCGCAGCAGCCGCTAAAGGAGAAAACCTCATCACGTTTGGAATTCCTCCCGCATATCCGGAGACTGGATACGGCTATATCCGATTTTCCCCTGAAAAGCCTCTCCACTTCCTGGATGAGCCCTTTTTTCCCGTCCAGGAATTCAAGGAAAAACCTGAATATGAGCAAGCCAAGAATTTTTTAGAAGAGGGAAACTATTTCTGGAACTCAGGAATGTTTCTCTGGCGGGCAGATATTTTCGTCCAGAAGCTTGAAAAGCATGCACCTTCCATGTTTATTTATTGGCAAAAGATTCTTGATGCTCTAAAAAACAAGGACGAGACCCAGATCGCCTCTATCTTTGAGGAGATTCCTTCAATATCCATAGACTATGCTCTGATGCAAAAAGCACAGGGAGTGTTAATGTGCAGAGGAAATTTTGGCTGGTCTGATGTGGGAGCTTGGTCCTCATTAGCGGACATATGGCCTCGGGATAAAGAGGGCAATACCCTTAGAGGGGAAAGCATTATTCTGGATTCCAAAAATTGCCTTCTGTATAATCCTCACAAATTAACAGCCCTTATCGGAGTTAAGGATATCATTGTGGTGGAGACTGAAGATGCCCTTCTCATTACTCACAAGAACATGGCTCAGAAAGTGAAAGACATAGTCGAGGAAATAAAACAAAAAGGCAAAGTTAAATATTTATAAAAGCTGCCCTCGCCATGATAGACTTAAAAAAGCATTAGACCACGCTCAAAAGCGAGGACAATATAGACCAGCTGATCGTGCAGTTTAGCGAAAAAATCCCCCTCTCTTAAGAAAATTATCCTTACTTTTTTCCCAATAATATAAAAAACCACAGAAACATCGCATCTCGGTTGACACAAGAATAAATACAAGTTGTTGATATAATTGATATTACCTCAAATACGATTCCACTACTGAACAGAAGCGTTGAAAATAGGAAATTGTTAAATGAATAATACTAGAAATTCATATTTACAATTTTGTTAAAAAAATATATAACATTGTTCGATTTATCGTACATATCATTAAATAAAACGTACATATGTTCGATAAAACGACCATATAAACGAAATATCACAGTATATTATAGGCTGCATTTTCAAGCACGGCGAAAACACCATTAATAAGACTTATGGGCCGCAATCCAGAAAGGAAGTACAGTGGAAGATAAATCACAAGAAGATTCAACATGTAAGCTTCAAGATGTTAGAGCTGCTGGAGTTACTACCTAAAAATGGAATGCTTAACAGGGGAAGGAGCTTAAAAGCACCACAATGGAGTCTCCATAAAGATAGCATTGTAGTCAATGAGGTTTCAAGTCTGATCAATGATGAAAAAAGGATATATTAAGAAAATGAAGTCAAGAATGTTTTAAGCTCTTTTGAATGACTTCTAGTTTCCTGTTTTCTTTTGGGGCTTAAGCGGAGGAATTTTGATATCGATAACGTTAACCTCCCCCAGGGTTGCGAGAGGCTTGTCAAAGTCCTCCTTTTTCCCCACAACTAAAATTTGAACTTTATCTGGACGGAGGTATTTCTTTGCCACTCGCAGAACATCTTCTTTTGTGACTTTCTCCACTCCTTTTTTAACCCTGTCCATAAAATCCAGGGGATAACCGAAGAAGGCATAGGTCATCAAACGATTGACTATTTTTGCCCGGCTGTCAAAATTAAAGACAAAAGAATTCAGGTATTCATCCTTGGCTCTGGCCAGCTCTGCACTGCTGACTTCTTCCTCTCTAATTCGTTTTAGCTCTTTGAGCATTAATTCTATGGCATAGACGGTGGATTCTGATTTGGTTTGAGCTTCGCACCTAAAAACTCCGGGAACCTGATAATTTGCTCCATAATATCCCCAAACACTATAAGCAAGTCCTTCATCCGTTCTTATTTTCTTGTACATTCGGTCCCAGGCAAGAATGCTGTTCATCACACTCAAGGCTGGGTAATCAGGATTGTCCCTCAGGCCGCCGATGTGGCCAAGCATGATGTTAGATTGGTTGACATCTGACTTATTAATATAATTTATTGTGTATTTATACTCATAGCTGACCTTAGGCAGAGCAGGGACTTCAGCTTCTTTTTCTTTCCATTTTCCCAGAGCTTTTTTTATCTTAGCCACCATATCCTTTGGGCTGAAATCTCCCCATACTGCCATAATGATGTTATTCGGAAAGAAATACTTGTTGTAAAAATCAACAATATCCTGCCTTGTTATAGCTTCAATAGTGGCGTATTCTGGATGCCGGGCATAGGGACTGTCTTTGCCGTAGATTAATTTTTGAAACTCCCGGTATGCTATCTGACCTACTTCATCATTCCGCCGAGAGATAGCTGTCTTTTCCCGGATTTTCGCCAAGTAGATCTTGTCCTCTTTAAAGGCAGGATTCATCAAGATATCTGCCAGGATTTCTAGAGCCCTGTCTATATCTTCCTTAAGAACAGAGACCGTTATGTATCCTGAAGTCAAACCGATTCCTGTTGAAACATAGGCTGCCATGGTCTCCAATTCCTTATCGATTTGGTCCCCTGTCATGGATGTAGTCCCTCCAGTGCGGAGAACTCGCCCTGTCATGGACGCTAATCCAATTTTAGAGGCAGATTCAAAAACAGAGCCCAGGCGCACCATGGCGCGCATGTCTATGGTCGGATACTCATGATCCTCGACCAAAAATAACTCTAGTCCGTTTTTGAGCTCAACTCTTTCCACTTTCGGCATCTTGATAGGATTCAGTTGGGGAAATATAAACTTATCCTTGGGGCTCTTCTGAGCATATACAGAAGACCCGCAAAAAAGAATCGAAAGAAATGAAGCAAGAAAAAGTGTAATTAATTTTCGCTGTAGTTTCATTGTCCTTTCCTTCCTATGGAAAAAATTTATTATACTCATATTCTCTTCCCCAAGGTTTATTTTTCAGGGACAATCTCACCGATTGTCCTATGTTTCTTGATTAGGTATTTGTTGGCAACATACTTGACTTCCTCTGGAGTAACAGCTCTGATCTGTTCTATTTGATCAAAGGCTGCATCCAGACCTCCAAGCACAACCTCAGCATAGGTCAGCAAGGCAGCCATGCTTGAATTCGATTTCATCTCATTCAGCAAGCTTTTAACATTACCTCTTTTAAATTTAGTTAACTCGTCTGAGGTTACCAGTTCCTTTTTCACTTTTTCAATTTCTTCATCGATCAGTTCCAAGCACTCAGCAGAGGTATGACCCCTGGAAGGGATAACATAGAAGGCTATGAGATTTGAATATTTCTCACCTGGAAATCCATTGAAACTCATTACAGTAACAGCTACCTTTTTATCTTTTACAAGAAGCTCATAGAGCCTTGAAGAACGCCCCTGACCCAAAATATTGGCCAGAGCCTCCAAAGGAATATTGTCCTTATGGCGATAGTCTGGACGGTGATAGCCAATAATAATCCTTGGCTGGGATTTTGCCTCGATGATAACTTGCCGCTCTCCCCACTGCTCAGGCTCTTTTGTCCTTACAGGCTCCGGCCTGGGGCCACTGGGGATGCGGCCAAAATAGACTTCGGCCATTTTGAAGACCTCTTCCGCCTTAACATCTCCAACAATCCCCACTGTCAGATTGCTCGGACCATAGAACTTCTTGAAGTATTGCTCCACATCTCGCCGTGTGATATTTTCCAGATCTGACATATGACCGACAACTGAATGTCCGTAGGGATGAGCTTTAAAGGCGGTTGCAAAAAAATCTTCAAACATTCTCCCTGTTGGCCGAGTCTCTACACCGAGTCTTCTCTCCTCCATAACAACATCCCTTTCTTTGAAAAACTCACGAAAAACAGGATTGAAAAAACGATCTGACATCATGGCCATCCAGAATTCCACCTTGTTTGAAGGCAGGCTGTCTATGTATTGCGTAGCATCATTACTGGTGTAGGCATTGATTATGCGATCTCCTTCTTTCATTAACATATTGTCGGCTTCACTGGTGATAACATATTCCTTGGCTTTCTTACGCAGAGCCTCGAACTTTTTTTCCATTTCTTCAAGTTTCTTGGCATCCGGCTTGGCCTTGGCCTTTTCTCCTTTGATCTGGTCAAAAAGGGCATCCAATTCTACCAGTATCGTTTTTTCTGCTTCGTAGTCTTTTGTTCCCACAATCTTCGTGCCTTTGAAAGCCATGTGTTCCAAAAGGTGGGAAATGCCTGTTATCCCGTAGGACTCATTAGCACTTCCCACATCAGCATAGATATGAAAGGATACAACAGGAGCTTCGTGACGTTCGAGAACTATGAATTTCATGCCGCTTTTCAAGGTATGGACTTTTACCCGGCTTTTGACAGCATCAAAAGTCTGAGCAACAAGAGAAAGATTCAAGACTGTAATGATAGCCAGAAAGAGGACCAGTTTCAGATAAAGTCTTTTTTTTAGATTCATGCTTTTAGCCTCCTTAACTTGTATTTTGGACGAGATTGTCTTCGATCTTTTATATAAAGAATAGAAAAATATAAAATACAAAAAAATATTTCGCTCTGTGTTTCGTTCCCTGAACACTGTACTTTTTACTCCGGATACCATGCTACAGGTCATTACTTGTTGCCAACAGTATTAAAGGGATGTTCCCAAAAGGTGCAGCCCTCCTCAAATAAAGAAAGGAGTGTCCCTTTTGGGAACGTCCCCATAATTATAATTATATACTTATCCCTTGGTCTTTTTCAGCCCCAGGTCTTCAAGCTGGTTTGGATCTGCTTCTGCTGGTGAACCTGTGAGCAAACACAAGGCACTTGTTGTTTTGGGGAAGGGAATGACATCTCGGATAGATTCTTCACCAGCCAGAATCATCACAATCCTATCAAATCCCAGGGCAATACCACCATGAGGAGGAGTTCCGTAAAGAAGGGCCTCCAAAAAAAAGCCAAACTTTTCCTTGACTTCTTCTTGACTCAAGCCGAGAAGCTTGAATATCCTCTTCTGAAGCTCCGGGTCATGTATTCGAATAGAACCTCCTCCAATCTCAACACCATTAAGGACCAGGTCATAAGCCTTGGCTCTTACCTTGGACGGCTCTTTCTCAAGGAAAACCAGATCATCCTCATGAGGCGAGGTGAAAGGGTGATGCATGGATAGAAACCGCTTTTCCTCCTCCTTCCACTCAAACAGAGGAAAATCTGTAACCCAGGCGAATTTAAAGGTCTTTTTGTCCTTTTCTTGGCGCAAGTCTGGCTTATCCGTTCCGAATTTTTCCATGCTCTCTTTGTAGGTTAAGCGGGGAAATGGAATATCTATCGTTGTCCCTATAAGTTCAAAAACAGAGGCCATCATTGCTTCAACCAAATCGAATATATCCTCCGGCTCTGCAAAGCTCATTTCTATATCGATCTGAGTAAATTCAGGCTGGCGGTCAGCTCTTAAATCTTCATCACGAAAACAGCGAACGATCTGAAAATAGCGGTCAAACCCGGAAATCATCAGAATCTGTTTGAAAAGCTGAGGAGATTGAGGAAGAGCATAAAACCTTCCTTTGTACATTCGGCTGGGCACGAGGTAGTCTCTGGCTCCCTCAGGAGTAGATTTCGTCAAAAAAGGCGTCTCTATCTCGAAAAAGCCATTTTCGCTCATAAAATTGCGGATGCGGAGTGCTGCCTGATGTCTGAGCTTAATATTACGCTGCATAGAGGGTCTTCTCATATCCAGATATCTGTATTTAAAGCGGAGTTCTTCTGACGCCTGCGGAGGATCGGCAATAACAAAGGGCGGAGTCTTAGATGTACCAATAATTTTTAGTTCTTTGGCCTCGACCTCTACATCTCCGGTAGAAAGCTGGGGGTTTCGGGATCTTTCTGCCCTCTTCTTAACCACTCCTTTTATGCCCACCACATTTTCCATCTTAACCTTCTTGGCCTCATCCAAGAGTGCTCCCTCAGAAGAAAGAACAACAACCTGAACCACCCCCTCTCTATCTCTAAGATCAATAAAGACTAGATTTCCTATGTCTCTTTGCCTGTGAACCCAACCCAGAAGAGTCACTTCCTTTCCCGCATGCTCTGAGCGGAGCTCTCCACAGTATACTGTTCGTCGCCACTTTGTTGATTTGTCAGTCCCCATTTGTTCCATCCTTATCAGGCAGAAGTAAATCCTCTAAGAAGACTCTCTGATGATTTTGAGGATTTCATCTTGAGTTCCCTCCACCTGCAAACCAGAAGCCATGTTCTTCAGCTTATATTTCCCTTCCTTAATCTCTTCTTCGCCGATAATCAAAACCCAGGATGCTCCCAATTTATTGGCTCGACTCATCTGGCTTTTTATGCTTCGTTCCTTGTATTCAATGAGGCACTCCACACTCTCTTTCCTCAAAAACTGGACTGCTTTCATTCCTGCTCTCTTAGACTCATCTCCTAAGTAGGCTAAATAAAGGAATTCGCCCTTCTCCTCTGTAAAGGGAACAACTGAGATCAACCTTTCTAAACCCATGGCAAAACCGATTGCACAAAGGTCGGGACCTCCAAAATCCTGCATCATATCATCGTATCTTCCCCCGCCAATGAGCGCATTCTGGGCCCCCAGCTTGGAGGAGACGATCTCAAAAGTCGTTTTCGTGTAATAATCTATGCCTCGAACCAGGCGCGGTTCGACTTTATATTTTATCCCATAAAAAGCCAGGTGATCACAAAATCGGTTGAAATGATCCTCACACTCCTGGCAGAGATAATCCGTAATCTTAGGAAAAGTTTTAGCCGCTTCACGGCAGGTTTCTATTTTGCAGTCAAAAATCCTCAAAGGATTTAACTCAACCTTTCTCTTACAGTCCGGACACAGATCGCGACTTGCTTCCTCTGCCTTGGTTCTCAAATCTTTTATATAAGAAGGTCGGCATTTCTTACAGCCGACGGAATTCACAAGGTTTTCTGTATCAGAAACCTTGAGTTCTCTGAGCAGGTAATTCGCCATCTCCACAATCTCAGCGTCTAGGGCCGGATCCTCTTCACCAAACACTTCGATATCCACCTGATGAAACTGGCGATAACGCCCTTTCTGCGGCTTGTCGTAGCGGAACATCGGGCCAATATAGTAAAATCTCAAGGGCTCAGGCTGGAGATACAGGCGATTTTCGATGATGGAGCGGACCACAGAAGGAGTGTATTCTGGCCGCAGGGTTAAAGAGCGCCCCGCCTTATCTTTAAAAGTGTACATTTCTTTGAGAACGATATCAGTAGTCTGTCCTGTCCCTTTTTCAAACAGCTCTGTGGCTTCAAAGACGGGGGTCCTGATTTCTTTGTAGGCATAGAGTTCGAGGACTCTCTTGGTCACCGACTCAACTCGCTGCCACTTCTTTGCTTCCCGAGGAAGGATATCTTTTGTTCCCTTTATGCCAGAGATCTGTTTCTTCATTTCTCCGTAAACACTCCTATCTCCCTGAATTTTTTGTATCTCATTTTCAATCTCTCTTCAGGGGATATCTGTTGCAGCTTTTTTAAAGTCATATTAAGGACTTTGTCTACATTCTTGAATGTTTGCTCACGATCTATATGTGCACCGCCAGGAGGTTCAGCAATAATTTTATCAATTATTCCCATATCCAATAAATCCTTGGCGCCAATCTTCAAATTCTCTGCGGCTTTGGTAACAGCTTTCTGATCTTTCCAGAGGATCGCCGCACAACCTTCAGGGGAAATAACGGAGTAGAAAGAATACTCTAGCATAAAAATGGCATCCCCCACACCTACAGCCAGCGCTCCTCCACTCCCACCCTCTCCAATAACCACGTTTACAACAGGAATTTTCAATTTTGAAATTTCCCTTAGATTATAGGCAATCGCTTCTGCTTGACCTTGCTCTTCAGCTTTAATCCCCGGGTATGCTCCGGGCGTATCGATAAGGGTTACTACCGGATGGCCAAATTTTTCTGCCAGTTTCATGATTCTGAGAGCCTTTCGATAGCCCTCTGGATTAGGCTGGCCAAAATTGCGATCTATTCTCTCCTTTGTTGTCCGTCCTTTTTGATGTCCTATAAAACAAACGGTGCTCCCTCTATAGAACCCAAACCCAGCCACGATAGCAGGATCATCTCCAGCGCGGCGATCTCCGTGGATTTCCATAAAATCCTCGGTCAAATACTCTATATAATCCAGAGTATAGGGCCTCTTGGGGTGGCGAGCTATTTGAACGATGTGTATAGGAGTAAAATGAGGACTGATCTTGGCCCATTCTATCTCTATTTGTTTTTCGAGCTGAGCGATTTTCTCTCTTTTGTCCGCTTTCTCGCTCGATTGGAATTCATCCATTTTCTCTTTGAAAGCGACAATATTTTTTTCTAATTGATAAAAATCTCTTTTTTCTTTCATTTCTCTGCAGATAAAAAAATGTCTTTTTTACCCGTCTATTCTATAGAGTTGCCTGAATTAATGTCAAGATGAGAAAAGATGGGAGTAAGCATCTCCGTTTCCGTTATTAGAAAAGGTTTTGTGAAATAGCCCAGCTCCCAATCAGATTTTTAACGCCATTCTCCATTCGCTCTTCTCGGCGGCTGCGTAACTCGCGCCGCTCAAACATACTCGCCGCCCGACTCCGCCGGGTTCCCTTGAAGAGCGAATTCCAAAGGCTAAATCTTCTATGGTCGCTGCGGCTATTTCCCAAAACCTATGCCCTAGTAGTAAGTTACAGCGGATTTGGGGATGGGTGCAGAGTCAGGGATTCTGCTTATAAACTTTTAGCTTTTGGGCTGGACTGTGGAGGAATTTCAGGCTTCCCTCATCATCCGTTTCCATTTCCATCGTTATCCCGCTAATCTCCAGAATCATCGAGCAAGGGGACTCCTCATCAAATTCAAGGGAAAAGGGAACTTCGAACAGAGGAATTATATATGCAGAAAGCTCAACAGGCTCTTGGAGGTTACATCGAAATTTCTTCGCTACGACCATATAGCAGGAAAAAACAGGATTCGGCAAAAAAAAAGCATCCCTCTTTATTTTAACTGTGCTTTTATACTCCTGTCCTGAGACATGAATTGTATTCTCAACTTGACCATCCATAATTAAACTTGAGATTTCCTGGACCACTCCGCCCACAGAAAATTTAAAATTGAATTGCCGGGGAATGAAACTTTTATCCAGGCGAAGGATCAGGCTATGGATTTCCATGTCAACCGGTTTTGTCATTCGGCCTTTTACCGAAAGGAGATAGCCCATCTCATCGGACTGCCAAGTGTATTCCTCGTAGCCCACCTTTTCATCTTGAAAATATATAGAAAGAACTCCACTTTCAACTTCCTCTTCATACTGCGCCGCAAAGACAAAGAAACAAAGCAACAATAAAAATATAAAGATAAATATAACCAATATTTTCTTAAACATTTTACATCCCTATTCAATGCCGCTTATTCAACGATAACGGCTGTACCATAAGCTAAGATCTCAGAAGCACTCTGCATGATCATCGAAGTTGTGAAACGAACATTTATAATAGCATTGGCTCTCAGTTCTTAAGTTTCTCCAATCATGCGGTCAATGGCCTGTTCCCGGGATTCCGCCACCATTTTATAGCCTCCAAAGAAAAGAGCAATCATAGCACCAATGGAGAGTAAAATCCAGCCGATTCTCCTCTCCAGGCGATTATACACTGAAGCCCAATAGAGCCTCCATACATCTTTTGAGGGGTTTTTTAGTTCCATTTTGCTCATCACCTCCTCAAATTTTCCCATTTCCTCAAATTCTTTTCTGCATTCCGGACACTCCTCTAAATGCTTCTCTACTTGTTTCCTCTCTTTTTATAACTACTCTTTTTGTTTTGAATTTATTCATTCTCTCTGTTCTTCCTCTGTCTGACAACTTCATAAAGAAAAATCGAGGCAGCGGCTGAAACGTTAAGAGAGGTTATACTACCCAAGAGAGGAATAGAAAGAATTTTATCACATTTCTTCTTGATGAGAGGGCGTAATCCCTTCCCTTCAGAGCCCAAGACAAGGCCTACAGGCAGTTTATAATCAAACTCATACCAATATTCTTTGCCGGCAGCTTCTGCTCCCACAAGCCAAACTCCCCGGTTTTTCAAATCATCCATTGTTCTGGCCAAGTTTTTTACTCTGGCCACTTTCAGGTATTCCAGGGCCCCGGCCGATACCAAGGAAACCGCCTCTGATAAACCAACAGTTCTCCTTTCAGGCAGAATAATTCCGTCCGCGCCAGCTCCTTCAGCGGTGCGGATAATAGCTCCTAAGTTCTGTGGGTCTTCTATCCCATCCAGCAAAACAAGAAAGGGAACATTTGCTGAAGACAATATAGAATCAAGAGATGAAAACTCTTTCGGAGTCAGTAAAGCCACAACTCCCTGATGGTTCCGGTCCAGCCTTTCAAGTTTTTGTTTGGGAACGAAAAGAAGGGGGATATGATTGGCCTTAGCCAGTTGGATGATTTCGCTTATTTTCTTCTGTCTTTTTTCCTTCTGGATCAATATTTTATTGACTCGATTGGGGCAAGATTTAACGATTTCAAAGAGAGGATTAAGGCGGCTTATCTTTTCCATCGAAAATCATATTAATATCCATGATGATGCGAGTCAAGAAGACTCCATCCTTAAGAAAAAAAGGAGAGAAGGAATATCTAAGCTTAATTTTCTTTAACTCTTCTCAAGAAAAAATGGGGACAGGCCCCATTTTGTAAGAAAGAGGACATTCTCAACTTGAGGACATAACAGCAGAAAATGGGGCCTGTCCCCATTTTTTCTAAAACATTAATCATCGTGCTTAGTAAGCATCTCCATTTCCGTGATAACTGGTTGCTATGTTCAGGACAAAGGTTTTGGGAAATAGTTGCAGCGACCATTGAAGAAAGGCTCAGGCTATATGGTTCCAAAACACGATGCAACTTTTCTTTTGTTTTTTACGTATATATAAGTGAGATTGAAAAATAATGATAAAGGAGATATAGATGAGATTAAGAACGAAAGTTTCAATTTTTTTGATGGCTGTTATTCTCACTTTTGTCGGATTTAACCTCATTGTTTTTTCACCAGCAATGGATTTATTAAGAATTGGAAAAAAAGCAGGCAATGAAATTATAGCCAATGTTCTGGTTAAGGAAGAAGCAATCACTAAACTTTCCGGTAGTTCATAAGGACGAGGCTCTTATGATAAAAAGAATGAGGAGCGAAATCATCAAAATCTGGGATTGGTTGGTAATTGACTTTGAGAAGCTGATGCTCTCCGCTTCCAAAGGCAGATTAAGCCTTCAAACTCAACCGATTCCCATCCTTTTATCACGGAAATAAGGATGCTTGCTCTTATTTATTTCTTCTTGACAAGAACTTGAGCCCAGGAGGCAATAGCTAGCCCCTGGCCTATTTCACCCAGCCCTTCATTCGTCTTAGCTTTTATTCCCAAATCATCCCTTCCAACTCCAAGGATTGGGCACAAAACTTCTTTCATCTGATGGATATAAGGGGCCAATTTAGGCTTCTCAGCAATGATAATCGAATCGATACTTAGAATCTCCATGTCCTTCTCATTAATCATGCCGACAACTTTCTTCAGTAACGCAGTACTTTGAATATCGTTATATCTTGGGTCTGTGTCTGGAAAGATCTGCCCGATATCTTTCTCTCCTGCAGCTCCAAGAAGCGCATCTATAAGGGCATGAATCAGACAATCTCCATCAGAATGACCCTTCAATCCCTTTGGGAAATCAATCTCCACTCCCCCTAAAAAGAGTTTCCTCCCTTCCTCTAACCTGTGGATATCATAACCAAGACCTGCTTTAATCTTCAAGGAAAGCCTCCGCTATTTTCAGATCTTCAAGAGTAGTAATTTTAATGTTTTTGGGATCTCCCTGAACGACGACCACCTTCTTCCCTATTCTTTCCGCCAGGGATGCCTCATCCGTACCATAAAAATTCTCTTCCTTTGCCTTATCCAGTGCGGCTTTAAGTATGAGGTAGGAAAATCCTTGCGGAGTTTGAACTCTGAAAAGTTTTTCTCTATCCAACGTTCGGCTCACTTCATCTCCCTCGACAAGCTTAATTGTGTCCTCTACTGGAATGGCGGGAATCGCAGCCCCGGCTTCCCTGGTTGCCTCGATGACCCGGTCAATCAAGTCTTCACTGACCAACGATCTAACCCCATCATGAACAAGTACAATTTCCGCCTTCTCCGGGTCAATCTGATGAAATCCCGAAAGAACAGAATCCTGCCTCCTTTTCCCTCCCTTGGCAACGGCAACAATTTTTCTGTAGCGCTTAAGATATTCTTTTTTGAGGCTTACATCCTTTAGGACCAACACGATTGCTGCAACCTTTTTATGGGCTTCAAATATTTCCAGGCACCGATCTAAGACCGATTTTCCGCCTAAAAGAGCAAATTGTTTGGAAAAACCAAAGCGCCTTCCTTCTCCAGCAGCAACAATGATAGCCGTAACTTCGCTCATCAAGAGATTTCGTTATAGCGTCCGAATATCATCTTGCCGACTGTTGTCTGAAGAACAGATGTA
>SOIV01000050.1 GCA_004377005.1 Candidatus Aminicenantota bacterium
CGGACAGCTTTTAAGACATGACCTATCGTGTTTTCGGTGTTGTAACTCGGGATTCCGACCAAAAGGTCAACTTTTTTGATCTTTTTAACTTTTTCGATTGTTTTGGGAGTGAGAATCATTTTTTTTATCTCTTCAAACCATCCATACTAAGAAAAAGATATTGTTAAATATCCGATCAAAAGTCAATAACTTCCTTCGAGGGGTTGAGGAGTCGTTTTTACCGCATCAGCACTGCAGGTGAAGCTTAAACCTGTCTTCAATTGAAGCACTCCTTCTTGGTTAAGAGTTTAACTCTAATAGATATAACGACTCCTGAACGGAAATCAAGTCATTGACACAAATTTTTTTTTTCTTTATTCTATACCAAGCGCAATTAAATCCATATAAAATTTGTTATTATAATAGTTTTTGGAGGAATAAATGTCTGATTTTTTCCAAAACGGGGTAATCGCTACCTTTCATAGATTGGGAGAATTAAACCTGAAAAAATTAGAAAATGATCTCAAGAATTTTTCCCGGATAAGACCCATCGCCTTAGTTTTGCCCTCTCTTTATCGAGAATTTAAAAGCGGAGCTCTCCCCAATATCATGAATGAGCTGAAAAAGGTTAATTATCTCCGGGAGATTGTCTTGAGTCTTGATAGAGCAAATGAAGAACAATTTAGAAAGGTTAAAAGTTTTTTCTCTTCCTATAAAAAGTTCAAGGTGATATGGAACGATGGTCCCCGGATGAAGGGACTCTATAAGCTTTTAGAGAAGAATGACTTATCTCCAGGGGAAAGAGGAAAAGGACGAGCTGTCTGGATTTCCCTTGGGTATGTTTTAGCCAGGGGAAAAAGCCGGGTCATCGCCATGCATGACTGTGATATCGTAAACTATGATCGTGGACTTCTTGCCCGTCTTTGTTATCCTGTGGCTAATCCCCATTCTGAATATGAGTTTTGCAAAGGCTATTACAGCCGATACACGGAACAAATGCACGGCCGTGCTACTCGGTTGTTTTTTACACCTTTTATACGGTCATTAGAAAAGATATTAGGATATCTTCCTTTCCTGGTGTATATGGACAGTTTTCGCTATGCTTTGGCCGGAGAGATTGCACTGAGAAGGGATTTAGCTATGGCCATGCGTATCCCCAGCGACTGGGGATTGGAAGTAGGGACTTTGGCTGAAGTTTACAGAAATATGGCTTTAAGCAGGATATGTCAGGTTGACATTGCCGATGGATACGAACATAAGCATCAAGAATTGATTCCAGATGATCCAGAAAAAGGGATTTTGAAGATGACTGTTGACATTGCCAAGTCTATTTTTCGAACCCTCGCCCAGGAAGGGGCGCAGTTTTCAGAAGGATTTTTTAAAACCTTGAGTAATATCTATTTGAAAGTCGCTCAAGAGACGGTCGTTCTGTATGAGAATGATGCTGAACTGAATAGTTTAAAGTTTGACCGACACAATGAGTCGGTGTGTGTTGAGGCTTTTGCTGAGGGGATAAAGCTTGCCGGAGAGGTGTTTTGGCAGAATCCTTCTAAAACTGTTCT
>SOIV01000054.1 GCA_004377005.1 Candidatus Aminicenantota bacterium
GGCATCAGGACCTCTTTTCTCTCAATTATAATCAATTGCAATCCTATTTTCAAAAAAATTTTGGGGTCAGGTCTTGTTTTTTGCTTTTTTTTGATTCATCAACCCCACTTTTTTAATCCTAAAAAAAGGGTTATTTTCCTTTACTAAATTGTCCATTTTAGGTATAATTAAATACGAAAATTATGCCTGTTGGGTTAAGTAAAAATCCTTCCTACCTAGCCCTTCTTTTTTCTCAAATCGGAAAAAAATGAAAGACAAAAAATATACTGCCGAAAGCATAAAAGTACTCAAGGGGCTGGAAGCTGTTCGCAAGCGACCAGCCATGTATATCGGGAGCACGGGCCCTGATGGATTGCACCATCTGGTCTATGAGGTTGTTGACAACAGTATTGATGAGGTCTTAGCTGGATATTGTTCAGAGATTGATGTGATTATTCATGTGGACTGTAGTGTTACTGTCATCGATAATGGCCGCGGTATTCCAGTCGGGATGCACAAGAAGGAGAAAAGACCGGCTCCGGAAGTCGTGATGACAACCCTCCATGCTGGTGGGAAGTTTGACACCAAATCATACCAGGTCTCCGGAGGCCTTCACGGAGTCGGTGTCTCTGTTGTCAATGCCCTCTCAAGTAGGCTCGATCTAGAGATAAAAAGAGATGGCGGCGTCTACAGCCAGAGTTATGAGAGGGGCAAGGTTGTAACAAAATTAAAACGTATAGGCAAAACAAAGAAGACTGGAACAAAGGTTACTTTTGAGCCTGATAAAGAAATTTTCGACTCCGTAGAGTTTCATTTTGAGATTTTAAGCCAGAGATTAAGAGAACTATCTTTCTTGAATAAAGGACTGAAGATAACTCTTGTTGATGAACGAAGCGACAAGATGAATGAATTTCTGTATAAAGGTGGAATTAAGGAATTTGTGCAGTACCTCAATCAAAATAAGACCATACTCAACCCAAAGCCAATATACTTCGAGTATAAAAAAGATAGTGTTCTTGTGGAGATGGCCCTTCAGTATAACGCAAGCTATTCTGAGACCATTTTTTCTTTTGTAAACAATATCAATACGACCGAGGGCGGTACCCATTTAATCGGATTTAAGGCAGGCTTGACCCGGTCCATAAACAGTTATGCTAATGCTAATAATCTGATTAAGGATTTAGATCAGAATTTATCCGGCGATGACACGAGAGAGGGATTATGTGCGGTTTTAAGCTTGAAGATTATAAACCCTCAGTTTGAAGGCCAGACAAAGACAAAACTGGGAAACAGCGAAGTGAAAGGAATAGTAGAATCAATAGTAAACGAGCAGCTATCGACATATCTTGAGGAGAATCCAACTGTAGCCAAGAAAGTTGTCCTGAAAATTTTAGAAGCGGCAAGAGCAAGAGAGGCTGCTCGAACAGCCAGAGACCTGGCGCGTCGCAAAGGGGTTTTAGATTCGACTTCGCTTCCCGGGAAACTGGCTGATTGCCAGGAAAAAGATCCTGCTCGCAGCGAGATCTTCATCGTGGAGGGAGACTCTGCAGGTGGCTCAGCCAAGCAGGCGCGGGATCGCCGCCATCAGGCTATCCTGCCTCTTAAAGGGAAAATTCTCAATGTGGAGAAAGCCAAGTTTGATAAAATTATTAAGAGTGAGGAGATAGGGATAATTATTTCAGCTCTGGGAGCTGGGGTAGAGCAGGCAGATTTCAATCTGGAAAAACTGCGCTATCATAAAGTCATTATTATGACAGACGCTGATGTGGATGGCTCCCATATAAGAACTCTTATCATGACTTTCTTTTACCGACAGATGCCTCAACTTGTTGAAAACGGCCATCTCTATATTGCCCAACCCCCTTTGTATAAGATAACGAAAGGAAAATCAATTCAGTATTTAAGAGATGAGCGGTCTTATGAAAAATACATAATTACGAAAATTTCAGAGGAATTCAAAGTTAAGATGAACAGACAGAAAGAGTATATAAGCGGCGAAAAATTCAGAAAATTCCTCTATAGAATAATTGCCAAAAAGAATTTTATCCAGCTACTCGAGAGAAAAAACTATCCGTTCTTCCTGATCGATATTCTTCTTAGCAGCGGAGTTGAAGATACAGACTTTTTGCGCAAGAAGAATCAATTGGAGAAAATCCAAAGCCTTCTCACAGAGAAAGGTATAACCTCAGATTTAAGCTTGGATGAGGAGCATGGGCTCCATGAATTAGCAGTCAATTTTCAAATAAACGGCATGAATGTTTCTTGCAAGGTTAACTCTGATTTAATCACATCAGCTGAATACCGAAACCTCTGCAAGATACACAAAGAATTAGAAAACTTTAGAACTCCTTTTCATGTTTTAAGCAATAGCGAAGAAGTAAAGATTGAAAACGAAGCAAAGCTCCTCGACTTCCTCTTCCAAAGGGCAAAAAAGGGTGTTGTCATCCAAAGATACAAAGGATTGGGCGAGATGGCTCCCCAACAGTTGTGGGAGACAACCATGGATCCAGAGGAAAGATATCTGCTTAAAGTCACCATACAGGATGCAGTAGAGGCAGATAAAATTTTTACCATCCTCATGGGAGAAGAGGTTGAATCACGAAGGAATTTCATCGAAAAGAATGCTCTTGAAGCTCAGAACCTGGATATTTAGAGAAAAATTCGGGAGCATTTTCATACTTTAAAAAGGATAAAGGATGAATAATAAATCTGCTGAAGTCAGTCTCGAAGTGGAAATGAAGCGGTCTTACCTTGATTATGCCATGAGCGTGATCATAGGTCGGGCCATCCCAGATGTAAAGGATGGGCTTAAGCCTGTCCATCGCCGCACCCTTTATGCCATGTATGAAACTGGAACCGCCTGGAACAAGTCATACAAAAAATCTGCCCGCATTGTGGGAGATGTCATTGGTAAGTTCCATCCTCATGGTGATACGGCTGTCTATGATACCCTGGTCCGCATGGCTCAGGATTTTAGTCTTCGCTATCCCTTAGTAGATGGCCAGGGAAATTTTGGTTCCATAGATGGGGATCCTCCTGCAGCCATGAGGTATACAGAAGTCAGGATGAAAAAAATTACCCAGGAACTTCTGGCAGATATTGAAAAGAATACAGTCAACTTTGTTCCCAACTATGATGGAAGTCTCCAGATGCCTGAAGTTCTTCCTGCCAAATTTCCTAACCTTCTGGTTAACGGAGGCTCAGGGATTGCTGTCGGCATGGCCACAAACCTCCCTCCCCATAATCTGAATGAGGTCTTAGAGGGCATAATTCATTTTATCCGAAATCCTAAAGCCAGCTTGGAAGATATCATGAAGTTTATTCCTGGCCCGGATTTTCCAACTGGAGGATATATTTTCGGTCTGCAAGGAATAAAGGATGCTTACAGAACAGGAAGGGGAATCATTTATTTAAGGGCAAAAGCCATGATTGAGAGAGGCGGGAAGAGTGAGCGAGACAGAATCGTCGTAACTGAAATTCCCTATCAAGTGAACAAGTCACGGCTTCTAGAACACATTGCCAACCTTGTGAATAGTAAAAAAATCGAGGGGATTGCAGATATAAGGGACGAATCGGATAGGGAAGGCATGCGAGCCGTTATCGAGGTTAAAAAGGGAGAACTTCCTGAGATTATTCTGAACAACCTCTACAAGCACACAGCTCTTCAAACATCATACGGAATTATTATGCTGGCGATAGTAGAGAAACAGCCGAAGGTACTCACTCTTCTTGAGATGATGCGCTATTTTATTTCCCACCGGCAGGATGTGGTTCGACGGCGCACACGCTATGAACTGAAGAGGGCAGAGTTAAGGGCTCATATTCTGGAAGGACTGACTATTGCCCTGGATAATCTGGATAAGATCATAAGCCTTATCCGTTCTTCTCGAACGGTAGATGCGGCAAGGAACGGCCTCATCACCAGTTTTCATCTGACCAAGATTCAAGCTCAGTCCATCCTTGATTTACAGCTGCAAAAACTGACTCGATTGGAAAGAGAAAAGATTCAAAGCGAATACAAGGAATTGAAAAAAACGATTTCAAGATTGAAGAAAATTTTAGGCAGTGAAGAGCTTATTCTGGATATCATCGTGGATGAGCTAAAACAGATAAAAGAGGATTATCAGGATGAGAGAAAAACAGAGATCATGAAGGAGGAGATTACAGAGATCACGCCAGAAGATTTAATCAAAGAGGAAGATGTGGCCATCACTTACACCTCGTCCGGCTATATTAAGCGCACTTCTCTTGACAACTACCATTTCCAGAGTCGAGGAGGAAAGGGGAAAAGAGGTATTAGCATGAAGCCTGAAGATGTGGTCCAGGACCTCTTTATTTCCTCTACCCATAGCTATCTTTTATTTTTCACCAACAAAGGGCGCCTCTACTGGCTGAAAGCTTTGGAGATACCGGATGTGGGTGTTTCAGGCCGAGGAAAACCCATAAATAATCTCCTCCAGTTAAGCCCAGAAGAGAAAGTTCGTTCCATTGTTGCCGTGAAAGATTTTTCCGGCGATCGCTATGTGGTGATGATAACCTCGAAAGGACGGATGAAAAAAACAAGATTGAGCGGCTTTCGAAACATCCGCCGAGGGGGAATTATTGCTATCGGTCTCTCGCGCAAAAATGAATTGCTTACAGCAAAGTTAACCGATGGCCAAAGGGATATTTTGATCGGGACAAAGTTAGGGAAAGCCACCAGGTTCAAAGAGAGCCAAATAAGACCGATGGGACGTCAAGCCGCTGGTGTAAAAGCAATCACCCTGAGACCTAAAGATGAGATTATTGGAATGATTGTTGTGGGGGAGAAGGATGAATATGTCTTCACTGCAAGTGAAAAGGGCCGGGGGAAAAAGACTAAAATCAACCTTTATCCCCTACACAGAAGAGGGGGGAAGGGCGTCATCAATCTCATAGTTAACACCAGAATGGGAAAAGCAATAGGGATGGTAGGGATTTCAGATGAAGAATTGCTTTTGATTACACAGATTGGAAAGGTGATTCGGATAAAGACAGGGCAGGTGAGGCCTTCAGGAAGAGCAACTCAAGGAGTAAAAATAATTAATCTTAAAAAAGGCGACAGAGTTGTCTCTATGGC
>SOIV01000208.1 GCA_004377005.1 Candidatus Aminicenantota bacterium
CTTTTATAGTTTCTCCTTCTTCCTCCAATCCAAGATATTCTTGTCCGGTCTGCCTGCACCAGGCTGGCATATCCTCTCTGATTCCTGCATCTGTGGAGATCACTTCCAAAACTTCTCCAATCTTCATTTCTTTTATTTTTTGTGCTGTCTGGACAATAGGCATAGGGCAGAGCAAGCCAAAGCAATCTAATTTCACATCTGCCTTCATTCCTTTCTCTATCATCCTTATTTTTATTTTGCTTTATTTCTATTTTGCTTCGCCTTTGGATTCAGGGAAAACTGGCATGCACTAAAGGTTTATACCCTGACTTTCGTTGCGCCGCAGTGGGGGCATTTCTCTTCCCCTTTTTTAACGGGCTCTCCGCATTCTGGACACTCCTTAAGTTCAATCTCACACTGTTTGCAGTAATCTTCCAGACCTTCGAGAGGACCTTCGCAGTAAGGACAATAGCATTTCTCCTTATCAACTGATTTCGCCTTAGCCTCTTTTTTCTCAGCCCCAGCTCTCTGCCTCTCTTTGTAATTTTCAATCGCCTTATGAAGCGCATCTGCTCCCAGGTTTGAACAATGAAGTTTATTCTTGGGTAATCCTCCCAGCTCCTCGGCGACAGTTCTGTTTGTGATTTTAAGGACCTCTTCAATTGTCTTTCCCATGGCCATTTCACTAACCATGCTGGAGACAGCAATGGCAGCACCGCAGCCAAAAGTCTGAAACTTGACATCCTCAATTCGATTGTCTTTCACTTTGATATAAAAACTCATCATGTCACCGCAGACAGGATTGCCTACCTTACCAACTCCATCTGCATCTTTTAGAACGCCTACGTTCCGTGGGTTTTGAAAATGTTCCATTACTTTTTCGCTGTAAATCATTTTCCTTTCTCCTCTAAATATTGGGTATACAAGGGAGACATTTTCCTCAGTCTCTCTATTATAGGAGGGAAGACTTCAAGGAGATAATCAATATCCTTGGAAGTCGTCTCTTCAATCAAACTGAAAACAAGCGAGCCTTGGGCAAGGGCATGATCTATTCCCATGGCCAGAAGAACATGGGAAGCTTTTAGAGCCCTTGAAGTGCAGGCAGAACCACTCGAGGAAGATATACCCTGCATATCCAGATTCAAGAGCATCGCTTCTCCTTCAACAAACTCAATACAAAAGCTCGCATGATGAGGGAGCCTTTTTTCAGGATGGCCGGTGAGAAACACGTGCTCCACTCTCTGCGGAAGGAGTTTTATTAGCCTGTCCCTCGAGGGCTTTACCTTTGTAATCCTTTCTTCCATCTCGTTTTGAGCAATCTCTGCAGCTTTTCCCAGGCCAACAATACCAGGCACATTTTCTGTCCCAGCACGCCTTCCGCTTTCCTGAATACCGCCATCAATGAAAGGAAGGATTCTTGCGCCTTTTTTCACAAACAAAGCTGCATTGCCTTGGGGACCGTAGAACTGACTTCCTGCCAGGCTCAAAGCATCGACTCCTAACTCCTTCACATCAACAGGAATATTCCCCACAGCTGCCACCGCATCTGTGTGAAAAAGAACATCGCGGGCGCGGCAAATATGGGCTATTTCACCAATCGGCTCTATAGTCCCCACTTCATTGTTAGCTAACATTACGGAAACAAGTATGGTTTCATCAGAAAAAGCTCGCTGGAGTTCCTCTGGGTCCACCATTCCCCATTTATCAACAGGAACGGAGCTCACCTTAAACCCGAGTTTTTCAAGGCTCTTGGCTGAATGAAGAATAGATTGATGTTCGACTGCAGAGAGAATGATGTGTGTTCCTCTTTTTTGATGAGCAAGGGCAAGTCCTTTCAGAGCAAAATTATTGGATTCTGACCCGCTGGAAGTAAATAAAATCTCTGTAGGCTCGCAATTAATGAGCTGAGCTACCTTCTCTCTTGCTTCTTCAACAGCGTTTAAAGCTTCTTGGCCGACAGAATGAAGACTCTGAGGATTTCCGAAATTTTCTTTCAAATAAGGAAGCATGGCTTCAAGCACCTGGGGATGAAGAGGGGTTGCTGCGATTCGATCTAAATATACTCGTCTCATCTCTTCTCCTTTTCCCTTAATTGAAAAAACTGTCAGAAATCAAGATAGCTGGATTAATTTTTCTCCCTGTTAATTTCCTCAAACTGCAACGACTTCTTTTATCTCTGGGATTTCACTCTTCAATTGTCTTTCAATTCCCATCTTTAAAGTCATCTGAGACATAGGGCATCCACGACAGGCACCGGTCAACTTGACCTTAACCACACCATCCTTGACCTCCACGAGTTCTACATTTCCTCCATCGGCCATAAGGGCAGGTCGAATTTTATCTAAAGCTTTTTCCACTTTTTCTTTCATAAAAAATTCTCCTTATTCATAGAGTTTTAATGATATAGATTTCACTTAAATTTTTCCATGATTTTTTCCAGTCGAGGGGCATCCACCTTTAAATCATTAAAAACAATAGGCTCTGCTTCCTTTCCAAAAACAAGATCTTCATAGGATGGTCTTTTTTCGACATAGATCAAACCCACAGGAATCTTTTTCTCATTGCTTAATTTTTTCCAGGCTTTCATCTTATCCCTCGGGTCATAATTCGAATCATCGTCAAGATTGTAAATATTTTTCCTGAACCATTGATAAGTATTTATTTTATTGTGAATTACACAAGGACTCAATACTTCGACTAAAGCAAAACCTTTGTGTTTCATACCTTTTTCGATAAGACTTGATAATTGCGTAGGATTGCCGGAAAATCCTCGGGCGATAAAGCTTGCGCCTGAAGCAAGCGCCAGTTGAAGCCCGTTGAGATTGAGTTCTTTAGAACCGTATGGAGTTGAAACAGAAACATAACCCATCTCGCTCGTAGGAGAGGTTTGACCTTGAGTCAGGCCATAAATCCTGTTATCCGCAACCACATAAGTGATATTGATATTTCGTCTTAGGGAGTGAATAAAATGTCCCAAGCCGATTGAGTAGGCGTCGCCATCTCCGCTTATTCCTACAATAGAAAGGCTGGGATTGGAAAGCTTAATTCCAGAGGCTACGGGCAAAGTCCGGCCATGGAGAGCATGAAATCCGTAAGAATTAAAATAATTGTTCAATCTCCCATGACAACCAATTCCTGTTACGACGACTAGTTGCTCAGGCTCCAGGTCAAGCGCCGCAGCCGCTTTCTTAAAAGCAGCAAAGATGCCATAATTACCGCAGCCCTTACACCAGGTCGGGTCAGTCAAATGATAATCCTTATCTTTTCTCATTTATAGAGCCTTCTGGATTTGTGTTGAAATCTCTTGAGGCCTGAAGGCCTGGCTTGAATAATTAAGAATATTCCTTGCATCAAAGGACATTCGCACCTGGCTTTTTAAAAGCAAGCTCATTTGTCCCGAGAAATTGTTTTCAACAACAAAAGTTTCCTTGCACGTTGCTATGAACTCCTCTACTTTCTTCGAAGGGAAAGGCCAGAGTGTTCTCATCTGAAGGTATTTAGCTCTGATTCCGTTTTTCTCTAGCTGTGTTATCGCTTCTTGAATTGGTCCAAAGGTGGAGCCAAATCCTATGATTCCTATTTCAGCATCTCTCTTCCCCCATATTTTAGGAGCGATCAGGTCTTTAGATGCATTTTTAAGTTTTTTCATCCTTTTCTGCATCATCCTTACCCTGTTTTCCGGATCTTCATCTCTGTATCCTCTCTCATTGTGCTCGTTGCTCTCCACCATGTGAAGACCGTTCTTCATACCAGGAAGAGCACGGGGAGAAACACCGTCAGGCGTAAACTTGTACCTTTTAAAGTCATTTATGTTGATAAGTTCTTCCTGACTGAGGAGTTTTCCTCTCTCGATTTTAACCTTTGATAAGTCAAATTTCTTTACTGAACGGAAGTTATGACCATAATCCTGTTCTGTTAGAAGAATCACAGGACACTGGTATTTTTCGGCAAGATTGAAAGCTTTTAGGGTGAACTCAAAGCATTCTTCCACTGTTCCGGGAGAAAGAACGATGCGGGGAAAATCTCCATGAGAGCCATAAATCCATTGATTCAAATCTGCTTGCTCTGTTTTTGTCGGCATGCCTGTGCTCGGGCCAACCCTCTGGACATGGGCAACCACGATCGGTATTTCCGCCATTCCTGCAAGGCCAAATCCCTCCATCATCAAAGAACCTCCGGGTCCTGAAGTGGATGTCATGGCCCGCGCTCCTGCGTACGAAGCTCCCAGGGCCATGTTCAACGCAGCTAATTCATCTTCGGTCTGAACGACAAGACCGTTGAACCGGGGAAGATAGACAGCTAACCACTGCCAGATTTCAGTGGCAGGGCAAATGGGATAGGCAGCAAAAAACCGACATCCTGCGGCAAGTGCTCCAAAGGCAATTGCTTCATCTCCAGAGAGAAATAGCCTGTCATAATCTTCTCTTCTCTTTAAGGAATGTCTTTCTTCTGGCGCAACAATTTCTTTCGCCTGTTCACATCCTAGATGAATGGCCTGAATATTTTTCCGAACGACTTCTTTCCCTTTTCTCTTTAAGAAAGCCTCTGAGATAATTTTTTCTATGATGTGAAAATCCAGATCAAGGATATAACATAAGGCTCCGAGCGCAATCATGTTCTTGAAGATTTCCTTGCCAAAGCTACCTATTGCTAATTTTCTTAAAGGAAACCTATGGTATGTTGTTGCCTTGCTCTTTGAAGGAGAAGGCGCAACAATATCTTCACCATCACAAAGAAGGATTCCTCCCTCGGCCATACTTTTGGCATGCTTGAAAATTGCGTCACAATCAAAAGCCATGAAAACATCAATGTCATCCCCTCTCCCATAGATTTTCTCAAGGCTCGCTCTAATCGTGTAATTGGTCGGCTCACCTCTTATGTTAGAAGGGAAATCCCTGTAAGTTGAAATCTCCCATCCCTGCCTCTTCAGAATCTTAGCCAGAACATTCCCTGTAAAGAGAACTCCATCACCTGCCATCCCGGCAATCATCACAGAAATATCGGTTATTATCTTTCCTTTTTTCTGCATTGTATTATTACAAAATCTTAATTTTGTTGCTGCTAAAAATATAAATTCCTGATTATTCTCA
>SOIV01000056.1 GCA_004377005.1 Candidatus Aminicenantota bacterium
ATGAATTACGAAGTGATAGCTGTGGGTCCCCTTGAAACAAACTGCTACGTTGTTTATTGCCAAGATTCCTTGGAGTGTGCTGTTGTTGATCCTGGAGCTGAAGCAGACAGGATATTCCAAGTAATTGCCCGAAAAAGTCTTAAACCAGCGCTCATACTCAATACTCATGGTCATATAGACCATATCGGTGCAAATAAGGACATCAAGGAGAGGTTTAACATTCCCTTATATATCCATTCTGCTGATAGCCCTATGCTGGACAATGTTCAGCAGTCTGAAATGGCCATTTTTCTCGGAGTAGTGGATTCTCCTTCTCCAGACCACTTGCTAAATGATGGGGACAAGATAAAGATTGGAAAATCTTTCCTGCGGGTTATTCATACGCCCGGACACTCTCCGGGAAGTGTAAGCTTTTTAGGTGATGGCTTCCTCCTTTCCGGAGACACCCTTTTTTTTGGAGGAGTAGGGCGCACTGATCTTCCCGGAGGTTCCTGGAAGGATATGGAGAGTTCGATTAAAAATAAAATCCTGACCATGCCCGATGAAATGATAGTCCTGCCAGGCCATGGCCCTTTCACGACAGTAGGACAGGAAAAGCGAGCAAATCCTTTTATCACATGAAAAATCTTCCCTCTTCGCCTGAGGATATTCTCCAGGTTTTCCTTGAGTTCCTCTCTGTTGAAAAAGGACTATCTTCGAATACCGTGCTCTCTTACTCACGCGATATGAAGAAGCTTTTTCAGTTTTTTCAGAAAGAAAAAATACATTGGTTAAAGGCTGGAGAAGAAGATTTAATACGATTCATCCATCACCAGAGTCGATCAAGTCTTTCAGCTCGCTCTTTGGCCAGGCTAATCTCTTCTCTTAAGAGCTTCTATAAATTCTTGGTCTTGGATGGAATGATCAAGAAAAACCCGGCCGTCAATCTCTCCTCGCCAAAAACCTGGTTCTCCTTGCCAAAATTTTTAACCATGAGTGAAGTCGATTTGCTTCTCAATCAGCCCGATGAGAAGGATATCCATGGAATCAGGGATAAAGCTATGCTGGAGCTTCTGTATGCAACAGGGTTAAGGGTTTCAGAGCTTGTCATGTTGAAGATAAAAGATTTAAATTTGGAGGATGGATTTCTCCTCTGTATGGGGAAAGGCGGGAAGGAAAGAATTGTTCCTATCGGAGACTCGGCTACAAGGGCTATCCGCAGATATCTTGATGAAGCCCGACGACTGCTTTTGAAACAACCAAATAATTTCCTTTTCCTCACTCGCCGCGGGAGTGCATTTACCCGTCAGGGCTTCTGGAAGCTTCTAAAATCATATGTAAAGAAGGCTGATTTAGACGCAAAAATTAGCCCTCATGTCCTGCGCCATACCTTTGCCACGCATCTTCTTGAAAGAGGAGCTGACCTGAGGTCTGTGCAGTTAATGCTGGGGCACAGCCAAATAACCACTACCCAGGTTTATACCCACGTCAGCCGGCAGCAGCTCCGTCGGATCTATGATAAATTTCATCCCAGAGCATGATTGTCTTTCTGGTT
>SOIV01000267.1 GCA_004377005.1 Candidatus Aminicenantota bacterium
AATGGAAAAGCGGTTGTTCCGCAAATAGGTTGAGGAATTCAGTCCATTTCATGCATTTAACTTATCATTTTTGATAAGTAATTGCAATATATAAGTGCCGAGGGCCGGACTCGAACCGGCACGTTGGATAACCAACGAGGGATTTTAAGTCCCTTGCGTCTACCAATTCCGCCACCCCGGCAAATCTTTCCTGAATAGGTGAGGCAGCTTTTTTCTCATTCAAATATATAAATGATTTCATTCTTTTTTTCAATGGGGTAATACCTTTTAAACTTTTATTATTTATTAAAAAAGATAAATTTCCGTGAGGATCAGACCTTTCAAGCCCATATAATCTGTTAACAAGCATAGATCGAATTTTAAAAAGTCAACAAACTATAAAAGTTTGAAAGGCCTGACTCCAAATGAATTAAGATTGAATAAATCGAAATCAAATCAGTTGACTTGAATTTTCTTTAATATTAGAGTAATCATTATCTAATTACCTCAAAAACTCATTAAAATCTCAGATGAACAGCCAGACAGAGCAAAGTTTCCGGATACTTCCAAAAAAATTGATATCCTTCACTCTTGACTCTCTTAATCAGGTGGCCTATCTTTTTGTCAATCTCAAGATTGGCCCTAATGCTTTAAGTTTCATGGCTTTGATATCAGGCATAGGGGCAGGTGTTCTGTTTTTCCTTAAACATCCTTTTTGGGCTGGAATCATGATCGTCATCTCCGGATTATTTGATATTCTCGACGGGAAAGTTGCTGTGAATACAAACCAGAAAAGCCTCTTTGGTGCTATATTTGATTCTGCGTTAGATAGATACTCAGAATTTTTCATCTACCTCGGGCTGGCAGCTTATTTCAGGAATCACTGGGCTCTCTGGTTGACATTTTGGACTATCCTTGGCTCGTCCATGGTAAGCTACACCAGAGCTCGGGCAGAGGGATTAGGAATAGAATGTAAAATAGGGATAATGCAGAGAGCTGAAAGAATGCTTCTTCTTTTCCTTGGTGCGATGATAGGCTCTCTTTTCAATATCTTTGATCCAGCAATGATCATAGTTCTGGCGATAATTGCGGTTTTTTCCAATATTACAGCGATTCAAAGAACTTTCTACGTTAAAAAAGTTGAAAAACAAGAGAGATTCAGAAGGGAGGTCCGGTAGAATGGGCAAAATTAGAGTGGCCATAATCGGTGTAGGCAATTGCGCGTCTTCTTTGATCCACGGTATTGAATATTATAAAAACACCAAGGACACAGATAAGGTGGGCTTGATGAATCAAGCCCCTACAAGAAAATAAATCATACCCTTGCACTAAAGCGAATCCCAACAATATTAAATAAAGGTTCCCTTTTTATTCGATGGTATTTGAAAAGGGGCCTGTCCCCTTTTTTATACCCCTACAATAAAATAAATCCGTACATTAAAAAAGGTGGGCTTGATGAATCAAGCCCCTACAAGAGAATCAATCCCCACAGCTTTTTATTCGACTGTAACACTTTTCGCCAGGTTTCTGGGCTGGTCAACGTCTGCTCCC
>SOIV01000205.1 GCA_004377005.1 Candidatus Aminicenantota bacterium
AATGTTATTCAACTCGGGCTTACTTTATCTATTATTTGGGCTGTTTTGGTTCTGCTGATTGGGATTACCAATCTCCTTTTTCCCGGCTATGGTGTAGCATTTTTACAGATTATTGACTCCATATATCCCGGCTACCATTTTGGCAAATGGGGTTTTGGAGGTGTTATCGTATCTACTTTGTATGCGGCTTTAGATGGATTCATTTTGGGTATAGTTTTTGCCTGGCTGTTTAATCTCTTTGGCAAACGTATGAAGAAAGAAGGAAAGTAGATTTCTCCAGCCTAATTGAGAAAGCTAAAGGAGGAAAGAAGAAGGAAAAAAAGCTAGAAAGAGAACTGCTGGCTGTTTTGGGGGAAAAGGAGGGATATGAAATGTTTTTTGTGGGCGTTGCCTTGCCCAGCCAGCTTAGCAAAGCTCTATTAGGTTGACAAACAAGGCTTAGGATTTCAATCACCTTTAAAGGTGATATGGGGGGTGATTTTTCTGCGCCACGAAAATTGGGGTCTGTCCCTGTTATATTATCTTTTAAGATTTTTTCTCTTCAGGGTTTAGCCTTGCGCATTTTTTCTATATAAGGCTCTATGTGAACCAGGATATTAGAAGGTCTGGACAATTCCTTTTTTATTTTCCCCTCAATTTTCATCGAGATATCATGACTTTTTTGCACAGACAACGCAGGATCAACCAAAACATGAACATCTATGAATAACTCAGATCCAAGCTTTCTTGTCCGGAGGGCGTGCCAGGAGGAGATGTCCGCTTCTTTAGATAAAACCATTTCTATTTTCTGGATGGATTCTCCGTCCGCCGAGTGCTCGGAGAGCTCAATAAGACCATCGAAGAAAATCTTACCTGCCACTCCTATGATCATGAAGCCAACTACGATTGTCGCCACCTGGTCGGCATAACCCCACCCGAACAGACTTACAACACCCCCGATTAGGACGGCAAATGAAGAAAGGGAATCTGATCGGTGGTGCCAGGCATTTGCATACAGCACTGTGCTTTGAGTAATCCGGGAAACTTTTCGCGTGATAAAGAATATGATTTCTTTGGAGACAACAGAAACAAACGCCACTATAAGTATCATATAGCCTGGATAATTGTGCTTCTGTTGGAATATTAAAATACCTGCCGACCAGATGAGACCGAAGCTGATGACAAGCAGCACCAGACCAATCAACAGGGAGGCAATCGTATCTAGCTTGCCGTGACCATAAGGGTGAGCTTTGTCCGGAGGTCTGCTGGATAAACGAGTTCCGATCAATACGACAAAATCTGTGGCCAGGTCGGAAAGCGAATGCACACCATCAGCAATAAGAGCAGAAGATCCAATAAAGATGCCAGAAACGAGCTTTAAAGCCACAAGAAAAATATTAAGCAAAACTCCCCATAGAGTTATCGACCGAATTTTTTTCTGCCTCTCATTTATGGATTGAAGCGGCATAAATCTTCCTCTTTCCTGATGTGTGGAACTTGATTTGTCCTTTGTATTATAGATGAAGCCATTAAATAAATAAATAAAAAG
>SOIV01000304.1 GCA_004377005.1 Candidatus Aminicenantota bacterium
ACACTAATCCCAGACACTTTAACTCCCCAGTGAAGGTGTGGCCCTGTCACCCTGCCTGTGGCTCCTATTTCTCCGATAATTTCTCCCTTCTTGACCAGCTTGCCCCTCTTTACCCTGATTTTTGAAAAATGACAGTACATAGTAAAGACACTCATTCCATGGTCGATAATGACTGTTTTTCCAGCAAAGTAGAGATCACTCGCCAGAACAACCCTTCCCGAATTCGAGGCTTTAACAGGTGTTCCATAAGGAACTTTGATGTCAATTCCCTTATGGGAAGAACGAGGCTTGTTGTTAAAGATTCTCCTTTCGCCAAAATTGGGCATGGCTTTTCCCGAAGAAGGAAGGATAAAAAGGCCTTTTCCCAGCCACTGCTCAGTGGTTATTCCATAAATAACTTTAATGATTTCCCTTTCCCTTCTTATTCTCTCATTGAATTCCGGTGGAGGAGTTACGAATTTCTCATCTACCCACAATTTCTTTAAAGGAAATTCCTTGGCAAGAATAGAAATTTGCTTTTTTATATACTCCCTTTCACCCAGTACCTTATCTATGAAGATTTCCATCTCATAAGAGCCCTGTTTAAGGCCAAGGTCAAGGCCTATGAAAGCCAAAAGCCCGGAGCTCGTTTCGCCTTTTCCCATAGGATATCTTCTTTCTAAGAACCGGATCCAAGCATCCTTTACACTCGGGTCATCTTTTATGGCCACAACAATGACTTCACCCGGCTCGAAAGCTCTGCAGACAAGATCTACAGTCACTCCAGAGGGAGTCAAGAGCTGCTCTTCATGCAGAGAGAAAAGACAAATCGGATTCAGATAAATAAAAAGGAGGAAAAGTAAGAAGACTTTTTTCATTGCTTTACTACTCCAAAAAACCAAGCTCTAACTTGTTAAATTTTTCTGGGAGAGGGCATCCATGTTGACCTGCCACGATTCCAACGATCCGCCCAAGCCATGAATGAGCATAAGCGGAGAACCGCTCCCCTCTTCTTAAAAAGCGGATCTTTTATCCGCCGATAGAAATAAATGATCCTTGGAATGGAATCGAGAGTATCAAACCTTCTCTTTTCTCAAGACTTTTCCAGGTAAATCTCCAGTATGCTCTCCTTCTTTGATAACTACCCTTCCATTGACAAGAACATACTCAATTCCCTCTGGATACTGATGAGGATCCGTCCAAGTAGCTTTATCAATAACTTTATCTTGATCAAATATGACGATATCAGCAAAATATCCGCTTTTCAGAGTTCCTCTCTTCCCAAAGCCAAATTTTTGAGCAGGTATAGAGGTCATTTTTCTCATCATCTCAGGCAGGGGAACAATTTTTTCTTCTCGAATGTACTTTCCCAACACCCTCGGAAAAGTCCCATAATGCCGAGGATGCGGCTTCCCTCTGTGCAAGAGGCCGTAGGGAGCAACCGCCGAGCCGTCTGTTCCGACTCCCACAAGAGGATGAGCCAGAATTCTCTTTAAATTCGCCTCTTTCATCATGAAGATGACCATACCAACCCGATTTCTTTCTTCTATCAAGAGATCTTTCATGAAATCATAAGGATTTTTTCCTGTTTCTTTGGCACCTCTCAGAATATCTTTGCCCTCAAAAATTTTGTTTTTCTCGGTAACAACGGATGAAATGACAACCTTATCCCAGGATCCGAGTTTCTTTTCCTGTTCGGCAACATGGGCCCGGAGGCGGCTTTCGAGCTCAGGATCTTTCAACTTGGCCAAAAACTCATCAGTTGTTCCTTCTCTTGCCCAAAGAGGAAAATAAAAGCTGAGCCCGGTTGAACCAGCTATATAAGGATATCTATCACAGAATATCGAAATGCCATTTTTCTTTGCCTCTTCAATCTTGACTAAAGCAGCATCAATCTTATGCCAATTCCGAGGATAAGCAATTTTATAATGGGAGATCTGAAGACTCACACCAGTTTTGCGGGCAACCTCTATTGACTCATCGAGACTCTCGATCAATTTATCTCCTTCATCCCGCATATGAGTAGCATAGACTCCGCCATATTGGGCAGCAACCCTGCATAATTCGATTATCTCATCAGCTTTAGCATAACTCCCAGGTGCATACTCAAGACCAGTGGATAATCCTACAGCTCCATGCTCTATGTTCTCGGCCACCATCTTCTTCATTTTTTCGAGCTCTTCCTGGCTTGGCGGGCGGTCATTGAATCCCATCGCAGCTCCCCTGATTGCACCCTGCCCGACCAAAGTGGAATAATTTAAAGCTATGCCCTTCTCCTCAAGTCTTGAGAAAAAACCCTTAATATCCCTCCATGTTAAATCAAGCTGGAAAAGTTCTTTTAAATTTTCCCTGGATTCTTCATATATTTCCTCAGCTACAGGAAAAGGCGAACTACCACAGTTTCCGCTGACGAGAGTGGTGATGCCCTGCCGGATTGAACTCTCTGCTTTGGGATTGGCCAAGAGTCCTACATCAGTATGATCATGAGCATCTATAAAACCAGGGCAGACAACAAAGTCTTTTGCTTCGATTACAGACTTTCCCCTAACACTCAATATTTGTCCTATCTCTTTGATGTAATCTCCGCTTATTCCGATATCAGCTTCAAACGCTTCTCCTCCTGATCCATCTAAGATAAAGCCTCCCCTTATGATGAGGTCAAAATCCTTTTTTAAGGTGCATCCTTTAAGCAGAATCCCGCAGCCACCAAGACCGGCTGCTGCAACGAATTTTGATGATTTCTTAAGGAAGTTTCTTCGCGTGATTGTCTTTTTCATCTCTTCTCCTTAATAACAGAAGTGTCTGTAATATATAAAATCAGTAAAAAGATGTCCAGTGGGATCATTATCGGGGCCAGACCCCACTTTTTCCAGGCTTAGTTACGGTTGGATCTAGCTTAAAAATTGATCTAAAAATAATAAGTAAGAGAGAAGGCTTGCCTTTGTCGAGAAAATTGGAAGCTAAGCTTCACTTTCTTTGAATCCCGGTTTCTATCTAGGGCTGATATTTTTTTGGCGACAAAGTAGCCGATAGCAGAGCCTACCAGAATATCGGAGGCCCAATGTTTGTCAAGATGAACCCTTGATAATGCGGCCATGGTTGCCAGACTGTAGGCTAGAATGTCGATATAAACTTTCTTCGATTGATCGGCAATCACAGTTGCCACTGCAAATGCCGAAGAGGCATGACCCGAAGGAAAGGAAGCGAACCTTGACCTCGTAGAAAATGGATGAAAACTGTGACTGGACTCACCCGTCCAGGGCCGAGCTCTCCCTACAACAGACTTTAAACCTCTGACAATTATCCCTGTTGTCAACCAGCTTTCCAGGCTCAACAGAGCTGTCATCCTCAGGCTATTGTTATCAGAAACCTCACCGGAAACATATAAAGCCGTCATTAAACCTATTAAAACGACTCCGTTGCCAAGATTAGTAATAGCTTTAAAAATATCCTCTGATGATGAACTACGATGATCCTGGGCCCATTGCTGAATATCCTGGTCAACAGAATAAAGAAGGAGTCCTGCCCCCAGGACAGCTGATAAATTTAAGAAAGCTCTTCCCTTCCAGTTTTTTGGTGATACAAGAACTTCGACAAAATCATCCCCAAAATTTAGCAAAAATTCCTTGTTGAGTTTGTCCTCATCATCAGAAGATGTCTCTGCAAAGAGAATATTTTGAGAGGGAGAAAAAAATAAGATGCCCAGGAGGATGAAAACACACAGGTTTTTCGGAAGATTATTCATCTGAGGTGTTAGTTAAGAATCTGCCATCATAGCTTCGATAGCCTTGATTGTTTTTTCTGTTGCTCCCTGTAATGAATTTAAGGTTTCCTTGGCACTTCTTCCCATTTTTTCCAAGGATTTCTCGTCTCGAGTCAGGAACATCTCATCCAAATCTTTATTTTTATTTATTATTCGAGCCGCTCCGGACTGGACAAATTTCTCCGCTAAAAAGGCAAAATTCTCCATATGAGGCCCAAAAAAGATGGGCTTTTTGTAAAAAGCGGGCTCGAGCAAATTTTGACCTCCCCAAGGCACCAAACTTCCTCCGACAAACGAAACATCAGAAAGAGCATAAAAATGAGCCAGCTCACCTATTGTATCCAGGATCAATATATCCCATTGTTTATTCGGCGAAACCTGCGTCCTCCTCATCACTTTAAAAGGAAAATCCTGGCAAATTCTTTCCACTTCATCAAATCTTTCCGGGTGACGAGGCGCCAAAATCAACAGGAGATTTTCTTTTACACTTTTTGCTCTTGAATACGCTTCAATCAGTTCCTTCTCTTCTCCCTTCCGAGTGCTTCCGGCTACAATTACTCTATTTGTCGCGGGAATGCTCAAATTACTTTTTAATTTTAGAAGATCCTCTTCGGTCAAGATGGGCAGATTAATCTCGGATTTCAAGTTCCTGACCACTTCAACCACACCTGAATTCACACCTATTCTTTCAAGGTTTTCCTTATCTTTTTCTGTTTGAACAAGGAAGAGATCTATGTTTTTTAATATTTTTTTCGCTACAAACTTAAACCTGGAATACCTTTTAAAAGAGCGCGAAGAGATTCTGCCGTTAATAAGGAGAACACCTTTTGTCTGTCTGTTTGCTTCTCTTAAGAGATTGGGCCACAATTCCGATTCAGCCAAAACAAACACTCTTGGTCTAAGTGTATTAAAATATTTACGAACAACATGTTTGAAATCTAAAGGAACAAAAAATATATTATCCGCATCAGTCAATTTCTCCTTGGCTACTCTCATGCCTGTGTTTGTAAGAGTAGAGAAATTAATGGTCCAAGCAGGGTGCTTCTCCTTAATTTTTTTGATTAAATTCTGGAGCGAGAGAACTTCCCCTACTGAAACAGCATGGATCCAAAGTGATTGTTTCTGGGCGCCGTCATCATTAAGCCTTCGCCCTAATCTATCTCTCAAAAAAAGGCTCTCTCCTCTTAGCAGCTTTATTCGTACAAAATGGACAGGGATATATATCAAAAGAGATATCAAGAGAAGGAATGAATAGAAGACGTACATGTTCAATGACTATACTAAATTCCTTATTCGTGTGCA
>SOIV01000079.1 GCA_004377005.1 Candidatus Aminicenantota bacterium
AAATTCAGGTTTAAAGGAAAGGGAAGTCCGTGAGAAGCGGACGCAGCCCCCGCTACTGTAATCGGGTACGAATTCCAGATTATGCCACTGTCCTTGCCTTAGAGGACGGGAAGGCCTGGAAAGAGGGTAACCCGAGAGTCAGGAAACCCCCTTTAAACTTCTGAAACCCATCTTCGGGAGGAAGGTAGGGTGGTTTTTTTTTGCTTGTCCCTCCCCTGAAAAATAAAGCAAGCATAAGTTTAAAGTTTTCCTGTTTATTTAACTGCGGGGGCAAAATAGTTAAGGAGGAATAGAATATGATTAAAAAAGTCCTTTTTTTTGTCCTCGCTTTAACAATACTGCGCTTCAATGTTTACTCACAGGAAAAGCCAGAGAAAGAAAAAGTCTCTACCTCTTCAATCCAACATGAGGTCGTCGTTACCGCCACTCGCCTCGAGACACCGGCCAAAGAGATTGCAAGCTCTGTGACCGTGATAACAAGAGAGAAATTAGAGCAGTCAAAGAAGGCCACGGTCATTGAAGCCCTCCAGGAAGTTTTAGGAGTATCTATCATCCAAAATGGCCCCCCCGGAGCAGCAGCATCTGTTTTTCTTCGCGGAGCAAATTCTGAGCACACATTAATCCTTATGGACGGCGTTGAGCTTAACGATCCCATCTCTCCTTCTCGCTCTTTTGACCTCGCCCATCTTACTCTTGATAACATTGAACGCATAGAGATTCTCCGCGGCCCCCAGAGCACCCTCTACGGGTCTGACGCTTTAGGGGGAGTGGTGCACATCATAACCAAAAAAGGGCAAGGAAAACCCAATTTTTCTCTTTCAAGCATTGCCGGCTCATACGGAACAATCATTACCAGTGCGGGAATAAACGGCAGTACTGAGAGAATGCATTATTCGCTTGGAACATCTTATTTTCGAAGCGACGGATTCTCTGCTGCCAGCGCGAATTATGAAGGAAATGAGGAAAAGGATGGTTACCGGAATCTTACGATATGGGGAAGATTGGGGTTTCGCCTTTCTGATAATCTCGATGTTGATCTCATCCTGCGAACTCTAAATACTCAAATCGATATTGACAACGCCGGAGGTGCCCAAGGTGATGACCCGAACAATGTACAAGATTACAATGCTCTATTCATCAAGACCCAGATTCGGAATCTCATGTTAAATAACCGCTGGGAACTAAAATTAGGATTATCTCTTGTGGATTATGACCGCCAGCATGAAAATCCTACAGACGAAGCTCATCTCTTGGACTCAGATAATGGATTTTTCAAAAGCAAACTGTTCAAGATTGACTGGCAAAATAATCTCTTCCTGCATGAGACGAATACTTTCACCCTTGGAATTGACTATCAACAGGAACAAGGAGAATCAGAGTACAACTCTGATGGAATTTGGGGGCCTTTCTCGAGCATATTCCCGTCGAGGCGAGCCCATGTCACAGGCTTCTATCTTCAAGACCAAATTAGACTCGCCGATCGATTTTTCGCAACGCTGGGTTTGCGGCTCGATGACCACAGTCAATTTGGATCTTCAGTGACATACCGGCTCGCGCCTGCTTTTTTCATCGAAGCTACCCAGACAAAGTTCAGGGCAACCTACGGGACAGCCTTTAAGTCGCCCTCCCTCTACCAGCTCTACGCACCCGGAACATTTTTAGGGCCTATCGGAAATACAGAATTAAATCCAGAAAAATCCATAGGCTGGGATATTGGAGTCGAACAGCAACTTCTGGGTGGAAAAGTCCTGCTGGCGGTAACATATTTTTACAATGACTATAAAGACCTTATCAACTTTGACTTCCTTCAAGGCTACATGAATATCGGAAAAGCAGAATCTAAGGGAACAGAAATTCTTATCCAGGCCCGTCCTTTTGATGATATGTCGTTTAACGCAACTTACACCAGAACAGAGGCCAAGGATAAGGACACTGATGCCGATCTTTTGAGAAGGCCAAAGCAAAAATTTTCGGCAAGCCTTAATTATAACTTCCAAAAAAAGGCCAATATCAATCTTGCTTTTATCCGCATAGGAGAACAGGATGATATGGACTTCTCAGCTTGGCCTTCCACCCGGCTGACTCTGCCCGGCTATTCCCTCCTTAACGCCGCCGTATCCTTCAATTTTACCTCTAGCTTCCAAATTTTCTGCCGCCTGGATAACATTTTTAATAAAGAATACGAGATGATCAAAGGATACGGAACGCCCGGCTTTTCCGTTTATGGCGGAGTGAATTTTTTCTTATGAGAAGAAAAACGATCAATAAATCATTCTGCAAGCATCTTTTTAGTCATTCTGCTAATTGACATTTTAGTCTTTTCTATTTATATTTAGTCTAACAAGCAAAATAACATGAGCATAAAGAGGACAAAACTTCTCAATCTGGCTCTTCTATTCATTTTCCTGCTCATCACCCTATTTATCAACTTTTTTCATACTGAAAAAGCTACTAGGGACAATGATAACTGTCCTGCCTGTCACTTCCTGAATTCCACTTTCACAACTAGCCAGATTAACTTTTTCCATCTTCCTCCACCTTCTTTTTCAGGCATACTGAAAACATTTGAGTCTTTTAATTATACATTTATCTTCACTATTGATCCTTCCTCTCGTTCCCCTCCACAAATTTAACTCTCCATAGATAATCCGATTAAGCCTCTCACATCTACTTAAAATTCAAACAAAGCTCGAAAGGTGATCCCTTAAAGTAGATGACAGGCTAAAAGAGGGGAAATATGAAAATAAAAATTTTAATCTTAAATATTATCTTCTTAATGTTCATTTTCACTCAATTCATCCATGGCCAACAACTCCATCAAAGCCGTCAACAACACCGTCGAGGGCAAGAAAGGCTCCTCTTCATTAAAGGTAATGTTGAAGACTGGGAAGGCAATCCTGTAAAAAAAGCAACTGTCTTGATTCCAGAAATAAGTAAATCCACGGAATCAGATGAATCAGGCAACTTTGAGATAACACAAATCCCTTCAGGAAGTTACCATGTTGAAGTCTATGCTGATGGATACATGGATTATTCCTCTGACCCTTTTGTCCTAAAACAAAGTAAGCTCAGTTATGAAGTAATTTTGATAAAAAAAATAACAAGAGAAATAGTGGTAACCGCCACCCGGACACCAAAGCTCTACGCTGAAACACCTGTAAAAACTGAGGTTATTACCCTCAAGGATATTGAGAGAAAAGCAGCAGTAAATTTAGCTGAGACTCTTAGCCAGACAACAGGAGTTAGAGTTGAAAATAACTGTCAAAATTGTAACTTCACTCAGATTCGCATCAACGGTATGGAAGGAAAATACACCCAAATCCTTATTGACAGTTCACCTGTGGTCAGCGCCATGACAGGTGTCTATGGATTAGAGCAAATACCGGCAGAAATGGTTGAAAGGGTAGAAATTGTCAAAGGGGGCGGATCAGCTCTTTATGGAGGTAATGCAGTAGCTGGAGTGATAAACGTTTTAACTAAAGAGCCTCAAGAAAACAAGACTACCTTAAAAATGCACCAAGAATTCACTTCAGGAAAATCTTTCACCAATTTTGGTTTCCATTCCAGCCTTGTTTCCAAAGATATAAACACAAAGGCTTTTTTATTTGCAACTTATCAAAAAAGAGAGCCCGTTGACTTAAACGAAGACAGCTTCTCCGAACTTGGTGCCATATCTAACACTTCTTTTGGTCTCAACTTTTATAATTATTTTCCTAAAATTAAAGGTAACCTAAAATTAGGTTTTTTTAGAATTTTTGAAGAAAGAAGAGGAGGAGACCTCTTTGATAAGCCTCCCCATGAAGCCAACACAGCTGAATGGATAAAAACAGACCAGATAGGCCTCTCCTCTGAATGGAATCACTCTCTTTCCCAAAAAATTCACTACAACCTTTCCTTTTCTTTCGTAGATGCCAAAAGAAATACTTATTATGGCAGCCATAAGGACCTAAACGCATACGGAAATACAAAAAATCCCCTATTATTTCTCAACTGTCAGCTTAACTACCAAATAGGAAGCCACGTTTTTTCTCTCGGCGCTCAGTATAAACGAGATGAAATCAAAGATGAAGCTACTGGCTACAATAGGATAATCGAAGATGTCTATCATGAGAGCGGATTTTTCATTCAGGATGATTTTAAAATAAGCAAGGTTTTTTCTCTCTTAACCGGAGTTAGACTAAACAAACATTCAGCTATGGATAAAAGCATCATTACTCCTAGATTAAGTATCCTTATTAATATCACAAAAGATCTTGCCTTCAGAACTTCATTCTCAACTGGATTTAGAGCTCCCCAGGTCTTTGATGAAGACTTACACATAACCCAGGTCGGAGGGGAAGGGATGATAATAACAAATTCACCAGATTTAAATGTAGAAAAATCTTTCAGTATAAGCAGCGGTCTCGATTATGGAAAACAGATTAAAAGAAACCTAATTCAACTCAGTTTAGAGACCTTTTATACCCAATTAACTGACACCTTTGTCCTTCATGAAGTAAGTCGAATAGAAAACGCCAGAATCTTAGAAAGAATAAACGGATCTGGTTCCAAAGTGTACGGATTTTCCATTAATTTCGGCTTGGTTTTAGGACCAAAATTTTCTCTTGCTTCAGGCTGGACTATCCAGCGAAGCAGGCTCGACGAGCCAGAACCGGATTTCAACTCCAAAGAATTTTTCAGAACGCCTGATTACTACGGTTATGCCAATATAAGTTACGAAAACAAAAAAATTGTCAACGTTGAGCTATCCATGGAATACACTGGAGAAATGAAGGTCCCTCATTATGCGGGATACATCGAGAATGATAGATTAGAAAGAACTGATCCTTTCTGGGTGGTGAACATAAAGCTTCATAAGCCTATTAACATCACTGAGGACTATAGAGTTAGCATTTTCATCGGCACCCACAATCTGCTTGATTCTTATCAAAAAGACCTGGATAAAACCGTAGATAGGGATGCAGGTTATGTCTATGGCCCGGCAAAACCCAGATCTTTTTACGCTGGC
>SOIV01000012.1 GCA_004377005.1 Candidatus Aminicenantota bacterium
TTCAATGAAAATCACCCTTAGTGTCATAAAAGCAGACATAGGCAGCATCGGCGGTCATATAACACCCAGCCAGGCCCTTCTTGATGAAGTCAAGAACTTTGTTAAGGAGAACGGCAAGAATCTTATTATTGATTTCTTCATAAGTCATACTGGAGACGATATCGCAATTTTATGCACTCATGAGAGAGGCGTCTCGGATGAAAAAATACATAAAATGGCCTGGGACGCTTTTATAGCCGGGACTGAGGTTGCCAAAAAACAAGGACTTTATGGGGCAGGACAGGATTTGTTGAAAGACGCCTTCAGCGGAAACATAAAAGGAATGGGCCCTGCTGTTGCCGAGATTGAATTTGAAGAACGGCCCAACGAGCCCTTCCTCTTTTTTGCCGCTGATAAAACTGATCCTGGTGCCTACAACCTTCCTTTCTACTTAGGCTTTGTTGATCCCATGTACTGCGCAGGGCTAATCTTAAGCCCTAAGATGAGTGACGGGTTCACTTTCCATATTATCGATGTCGAACACACTGAAAAGGATAAAATTGTTGAACTCAACGCTCCTGAAGAAATTTACGATATCGCAGCTTTACTCCGGGACAATGAAAGATATGTCATCGAGAGTATCTACTCCCGGAACACTGGAAATCAGGCTGCAGCTATTTCCACAACGCGCCTCCACAACATCGCTGGAAAATATACTGGGAAAGATGATCCGGTGGCTTTATGCCGTGTTCAGGGAGAATTCCCCGCAACTGGAGAGGTGCTGGCTCCTTATCAAATCGGTCATTATGTAGCCGGCTTTATGAGAGGAAGTCACATCGGACCTCTCATGCCCTGTAAGCAGAATGCAACCATCTCTTTTTTTGATGGACCTCCAATAGTCACAGGAGCAGCTTTTTGTGTCAAAGAAGGAAAGCTTACAGAACCTGCTGATGTCTTCGATCATCCTTACTGGGATTATGTGAGAGATCAGGTATCTGAGAAAGCAACTGCCATAAGACGGCAAGGTTTCTCTGGAGCAGCGATGCTTCCTTACAGCGAGCTTGAATACGGAGGCATTGTCGAGAAGTTAGAAAAGCTGGAAAAGAAATTCAAGATTCAAGATTAAAAAAGCTCTGAAACTGTAATTCGCTCCAAACAGTCATATTTCTCTAAAGGTCCTCAGCAATATAAATCTAATTAGAATCATCATGAAAAAATACAAGTACCCAATCCCCACAGTAGATATAATCATCGAAATCACAAGAAAGAACGGACAGGAAGGGATTATTCTTATTAAAAGAAAAAATCCTCCTCATGGTTGGGCCCTGCCAGGAGGATTTGTTGACTACGGTGAATCCTTAGAAGAAGCAGCAGTTCGGGAGGCTAAGGAAGAAACATCTCTTGATATCAGGCTAAAAAGTCAGTTCCACACCTATTCGGACCCGAAGCGCGACTCCCGGAAGCATACAATTTCAACAGTATATGTGGCCACGGCTCAGGGAAGGCCGAAAGCTCAGGATGATGCCCAGGATATCCG
>SOIV01000259.1 GCA_004377005.1 Candidatus Aminicenantota bacterium
TATAAGATTAAACGGAAGATTTTTTTCTTTCCTCCGTCTAAATTATGTACGGAGGTGAAGAAAAGTTGAAAGTGGATGGAAGAGAAAGAGCTAGTCCGGCAGAGCAAAGAAGGCAATGAAGAGGCTTTTGCCTCTCTGGTGAAAAAATACAAAACAAAAGTCTTTAATCTGGCATGGAGCTTAACACGTGATCGCGAAACTGCTGATGACCTGGCTCAGGAAGCGTTCATCAAGGCTTATTTTGCCCTTCCGACGTTTCAGTTTAAGTCAGAATTTGGAACTTGGCTCTACCGGATAACAGTTAACCATGTCAAAGATTATCTAAGGAAAAAAAGTAAGATGAGCAAAATGTTACTCGAGAAGATGAAGGAGATGCCTCTCGTCCAGGAAAACGAGATGATAAAAAAAGAAAAAGAACAAATCATTGAGCAAAGGAGAAAATTCGTACGTCAATGCCTCCAAACTATTCCTGAAAAATACAAGCTCATCTTATCTCTCAGGGATATTCAAGGATTTTCCTATGAGGAAATTACTAAAATCCTGAAAATATCTCCGGGCACTGTGGATTCGCGTCTTCACAGGGCCAGGAAAATGCTTCGGAAAAAATTAGCACCTTTCTTTATTCAGAAAGGAGGCAATCATGAAATGTAAAAAAGTTGAGAAATTCCTTCTTCGGTCGTTTGATGAGCTTTTAAAAGAAGAAGAGAAGAATGAACTAAAGAAGCACTTAGAAAGCTGTCCCCTCTGTCAAACAAAGAGAGAAGAATATCAAAGCATTCTCGATGCCCTCAAAGAAAAAGACTTTCCAGAACCTAAACCCTATTTTTGGGAACGCCTGCAGCCCAAGTTGGAGGAAAGGAAAAGATATGACCCATGGTTACTTTGGAAAAAATGGGCTATAAGGGCCGTTCCCGCTTCGTTGCTTCTGGTTATTCTGTTCGCAGCCGCTTTAATTCTTTTCATTCCCGCCCAAAAAGAAGAGCTCAGTCAATCAGGAGTTCTTCTGCTTCGCAACTCAGATCCTCTGCAGGAAGCAACAATATTGTTAGAAGAAGAAAAGGTCGAAGACAAAAATATGATGCTTATCTTCACCGCAATGGAAGAAAAAAACTCAACGGGGAGGTATTTGCCATGAAAAATTACAATAAGTTCTGGATTGTGTTTTCTTTAATCGTGGTCTTTGCTGCCGGTTTCATAGGTGGAATTCTTTTTGAAAAGCACCTCATCGACAAAAAAGTAGAAAAAAGAGTGAAAAGAAGGAGTTCTGTTCGGTTTCCTTCTCTTGAAATGATGGCCCAAGAGCTAAGCCTCACCCCAGAGCAGAAGGAACAGATAAGAGAAATCTTTAAGAATAACGAGGAAAGATTCAAAAATTTGAGAAAAAATATCGATGATCGCCTTTCGAGCATAAGGTCTCAATTGAAAAATGAAATTAAAAATGTATTAACTGATGAACAAGTCCTTAAATTTGAAGCCATGATTGAGAAATACATTTCTCAAAGAAAAAAAGAAATGGAAAAAAGAAAAAAACATCCAAAAAACCATAGAAAAGATAAGGGAGAAAAAAGATGAAAAAAAAGATCATTATCAGCGCTACTATCCTTGTTATTATCGCCGGAGTTGTTCTGGTTCTCTCCCTATTCAGCCCCAACAAAAACGATATCCCAAAATACGAAAAAAAGGCTATTGATAAAGGAAATATTGAGGCTTTGGTCATCACAACAGGCTCATTAAACCCGGTGACTACTGTTGACGTTGGGAGTCAAGTCTCAGGGAAGATTGATGAGCTTTACGTGGATTTTAATTCCCGGGTCAAGAAAGACCAGGTTATAGCTGAGCTTGACCAATCTCAATTCCTTACCCGGGTTAAACAGAATGAAGCCAACTATCAAAGCGCTAAAGCCTCCCTCAAAAAGACTAAAGTCACTCTTGACAATACCAAGAAAAAATATGATCGAGCCATGAATCTTTTTGAAAAGGACTTGATATCTTTTGAAGAGAAAGAAGCCATCGAAACCCAATATTACAGCGCTATGGCTGACATTCAATCTTCAGAAGCAAGGCTAGAACAGGCAGAGTCTCAACTCGACTCAAGCAAAGTAGACCTGACCTACACTATCATCAAGTCGCCCATTGACGGAGTCGTTATCAACAGAAGAGTAAACATAGGACAGACTGTAGCTGCCAGTTTTCAAGCTCCGGTTCTTTTTCAGATTGCTAATGACCTGAGCAAAATGCAGGTGGAGTGCAGTGTGGACGAAGCCGATATCGGGAAAGTAAAAGAAGGTCAGAAAGTCAGGTTCACCGTCGATGCCTTCCCTGATGAAAATTTCACAGGAAAAGTAAGCCAGGTCCGCTATGCTCCTGAAATTGTCCAAAACGTTGTCACCTACACAACTATCGTTGAAGTGGATAACCCGGAGATGAAATTGAGGCCTGGGATGACAGCCACGGCTTCAGTCGTGACAGGAGAAGCAAAAAATGTGCTGCGGGTCTCAAACTCTGCCCTCCGCTTCAATCCTTCTTTAAGTCCCGAAGAAATGAGAGAGCTCATGGAAAGCATGAGGCAGGAAATGAGAGAAAGAAGAGGGGGTTCAATCCGACCCGAAGGAACCAGCCCAGGAGGAGATGCCCACAGGCAAGCTGCCCAAAGACCTGGATCAGGACAGCATGCCTCTGGGATGAGAGGATTTTCCATGCAAGGCGCTCGGATGAGACAGTTCGCTCGAGTCTGGATGGAAGATGAAAGCGGAAAACTCAAAATGGTTTTTGTAAGAACAGGAGTTACTGATAACAGTTATACAGAAATCGTTTCGGGGAGCCTGAAAGAAGGGCAGCTTGTGATCACTGGCGAGACTTCAGGACAGGAAGACAGGCGTACTTCCACGAGCAGAATGTTCAGGATGTTTTGATGAAACATTCCCCCCTCTAAAACATAAGACCAAAAGAAAGGAAGAACATAAAAATGGAAAACAACCATTTCATTCAATTGGAAAATGTTAAAAAAATATACAAGGTTGGCGAAACCCAGGTCAATGCCTTAAGAGATCTGTCTTACAACATAAACGAAGGCGATTTCTTGGCTATCATGGGTCCCTCAGGTTCCGGCAAATCGACGCTGATGAACATCGTAGGCTGTTTGGATAAACCGACAGAGGGAAAGTATTTCCTCGAAGGCGAGGAAGTTTCTACTTTTGATAAGAACAAGCTGGCCCGTATCCGGAACAAAAAAATAGGTTTTGTCTTCCAGACTTTTAATCTCCTCGCCCGCACTACTGCTATAGAAAACACCGAGCTTCCCCTCCTGTATTCAAGCATGTCTAAAAAAAAGATGAGAGAATTGGCTAGCAAGTCTCTTTCAATAGTTGGCCTGGAAGGCAGAGAGTTTCACCGGACAAATCAACTCTCTGGTGGAGAGCAGCAGAGGGTAGCCATTGCCAGAGCCCTAGTGAATAATCCTTCTCTGATTCTTGCCGATGAACCAACAGGAAACCTGGATACAAAAACAGGGAAGGAAATAATGGATATCTTTAAAAGGCTTAATCAGGAAAAAAATATAACGATTATTTTGGTCACGCACGAGCCTGAACTAGCCCAGATTGCAAGCCGAAGAATGCATCTCAGGGATGGCCAAATCATAAAAGAAGAGAATATATAAAACTCCTGTTTTAAAATAGCCATCAAAATGAAGGAATAAAAAAATGAACATATTGAGAACGATCCGTGTTTCTTTAAGGGCCTTGAGCCGGAATAAAATGCGCTCTTTTCTCACAGCCCTGGGCATAATCATAGGTGTTGGGGCTGTGATTGCCACCATAAGCATCGGGCAGGGAGCTAAAAGAGAAGTTGAAAAACGTTTCGAGTCAATGGGAACAAACCTTCTTTTTGTCCGTCCTGGAAGTCGTTCCTTTCGCGGCGTCCATGGCGGCGGAGGAACATACCAAAATATTACTCCTGGTGATGCCAAAGCCATTGCAGAAAAAGCGGATGCTGTAAAATATGTATCTCCTTCAGTATCAACAAGAGCCCAGGTCATTTACGGAAATAAGAACTGGAATACCTCTATCTATGGTGTTGGCGATAAATATCCGGAAATAAGAAACTGGGAAGTCGACGAGGGAATTTTCTTTGATGAGTACATGGTCAGGTCCGGACAAAAAGTCTGTGTCCTGGGAAGTGAAGTGAACGAAAATCTCTTTGAGGGAGCAGACCCTATCGGGCAGATCATAAGGATCAAGAAAATCCCCTTCAGGGTGATCGGGGTCTTAAAATCGAGAGGAGAATCAGGCGGATGGTTTAACAGAGATGACATGATCACTATTCCCTATACTACAGCCCAAAAAAGACTCATCGGAAGGATAGACAGAATTCAGTCAATAGATATCTCGGCTGTTAGCGCGGCCAAAACAGCAGAAGCAACAAAGCAGATCGAGGAAATCCTCCGGGCTCGACACAAAATTGCTCCAGGAGCAGAGGATGATTTCCAGGTAAGAGATATGTCGGAAATTGCCGAGGGAGCTGCAGAATCAAGAGAAATCATGACCATTCTTCTCGGAGCGATTGCCTCTGTCTCCCTCCTTGTAGGAGGAATAGGGATTATGAATATCATGCTTGTCTCTGTAACCGAGCGAATCAGAGAAATCGGCATAAGAATGTCCGTCGGTGCCCGGGAAAAAGATATTCTTCTTCAATTCCTGGCAGAAGCCATTGTCTTGAGCATATTGGGGGGCTTCCTGGGAATTTGCCTGGGTATTGTCGGTTCTACGCTGATATCTCGCTTCACCGAGCTTCAAACTCTTGTTTCCATGGGATCAGTTGCCCTTTCATTCCTCTTTGCCGGCTCAATAGGAGTATTTTTCGGGTTTTATCCTGCCCGCAAAGCCTCTAAACTGGACCCGATTGAAGCATTAAGGTACGAGTAAAAAAATCATAGACAGGAGAAAAAATTAGCATATTTTAATCGAAGCAAATAAAAAAAGATCAAGTTAAAAAACCAAGCGGACAT
>SOIV01000203.1 GCA_004377005.1 Candidatus Aminicenantota bacterium
TAGCCGGAGCGTGTTAAGTAAACACCAGCAAAAATAATCAGAGCGCCCCCGATTTGTAAAAGGGTGATCCTCTCAGATATAAGAAGATAAGCGAATAATATGGTAAAAATAGGGGAAAGATACCCATAAATTGCTGTTTTGCTGTTACCAACCCGCCTTACAGAGGCATACCAGATAACATAGCAAATAGCTATGGCGAAAAGACCGGAGTAGATAAGCGCAGCCCAGGCTTGAAAAGAGATCTCACTCCATTGAATCCGAACGATATCTAAAGCAGCAAAAGGAAGATAAAACACTGTGCCTACGGCCAGAGTTATGGATGTCCATTTCAAGGGAGAGATTTTCTCCAGGAACGGCTTTGAAAAAACCGTGTAAATAGCCCAAAAAAGGTTGCCTATTAAAATCATCAAATCTCCCCTCAGCTCTTCCCACGAAAAATGAAAGGTTCCCACCTGTTTTGTTATGATGAAATAGAAACCGATAAAAGAAATCACAATTCCCAGCCATCCTGCCCAGTGTATTTTCTCTTGCTTCAATAAAACACTCAACAGTGCCACGAATACGGGCGTCATAGCCATGATAACAGATGTGTTAGAGGCTGTTGTCCAATTCAATCCATGGATAAAAAGTAACTGGAATGCAGTGTTTCCTATTATTCCGAGAAATAATATTTTTGGTATATCTGATTTGGCGAGAGAAAAACCTTCTCCTCTTACGAAAAGCGCAATAATTAAAATTAAGGATGCAAATAATAAACGAATTCCGTTGAATGCCAGGGGTGAGAATTCACGAAGCGCTATTTTAATAAAAGAAAAATTTATGGCCCAGCACAGTACGGCCAAAAGCATAAAGATGTCTGTGGCTCCGAATCCTTTAGGTTCTTCCATTTAAACAGAGAATTATAGTGGATAAATTAAACTGAGAAAAGGCGAAAAAGGATAAAAATTCAAGGCGGAAAGCATAACAGATAATTGAGAGTGAAGGCCTTTCTCTATTTTGACCCTTTTTTCAACCGGGGATAATGAGCTTCTACTACAGACTTGATTCCTCCTCTTGGGTTGAACTCACCTGAAACAGCGGCACGCACAGGCTTGCTGACTTTTACAATGTCGTCCAGGATGCGGTTGACCGCATTCTCATAAAAAATGCCCAGGTTTCTGTAGGCCAACATGTACATTTTTAACGATTTAAGCTCCACACAGTGCTCCTTGGGCACATAACGAATGACTATTGTTCCGAAATCGGGGAGACCCGTTTTGGGACAGACTGAAGTGAATTCAGAAAATTCTATCTTTATCTCATAATCAGGGAACTGGTTGGGAAAAGTCTCTAGTGGCGGAAGCTTTTCCTTCAAACCGGCCCTGGCTTCTTTTGCGGTCATTCGAGGCATTGACTTCTTTTTTTTTGCTCCGTTCTTCATTTTTAGCAGTATATATCAACTCAGGGAAGAAGACAATCTAGATGTAACTGGTGACTTATGACTGGCTGATGTGGCTAAATATTTTCTTAAGG
>SOIV01000198.1 GCA_004377005.1 Candidatus Aminicenantota bacterium
AGCTTCTGGCCAAACTCTGGCCTCTTCAAGGCAAGATCGATGCTGGCTTCTAAAAGGCCCAGTTTATCCCCGGCATCATAGCGCTTTCCCTCAAATAGATACCCATAGACAGGCTTCGTCTCAAGAAGGATCTTTATGGCATCCGTTATCTGGATTTCGCCTCCTTTATCAGGATCGGTCTTTTTGATTGCCTTGAAAATATCAGGGTGAAAAACATACCTTCCAAGAATACCAAGGTCAGAAAAGGCTCTCTCCGGACCGGGCTTTTCAATCATATCTTCAATTTGAAACACCCTTTCTGAAATCTGTTTAGGCTTGACGATACCGTATTTTTTTGTCCCTTCCTCATCTACGCGCCCGAGGACAATAATCGAAGCTCCAAGCTCAGAGTAAGCATCAATCAGCTGCTTTGTGCAGGGCGTAGGACAGTCGAATATATCATCAGGGAGGAGGACCGCAAAGGGTTCTTGGCCGATATAACTTTCACCCATGAGGATAGCATGCCCCAAACCAAGGGCTTTTTTCTGGCGGATATAGCAGAATTCTGCAAGACTTGCAATTCTTCTAACCTGTTCTAGAAAATCAGACTTCCCTTTCTCTTCCAGAAACTGTTCTAACTCCGGGCTTCTGTCAAAATAATCCTCGATGGACGATTTTCCCCGGCTAATTACGATGCCAATACTTTCGATTCCTGACTGAACAGCTTCCTCTACGCCGTACTGGATAAGGGGCTTATCCACAACCGATAGCATCTCCTTTGGTTGAGATTTGGTAGCAGGTAGAAAACGAGTGCCGAAACCTGCTGCGGGAATGAGAGCTTTCCTTATCTTCATTGCTTTTTTCAAGATCTATAGCTTAAAGTAGAAAAAGGCAACAGCTGAAATCAGCATTCTTCCTTTTTTCATATGCTTCTCTTCCTTATTTCTCCTCTGTTTACTAGTTTTAAAATTCTTTGTCAAACGGAATATTCATTGATTCTGCTGCAGTCTGGTCAAGCAATTTGCCTTTTTTATAAACTGCAGCCTAAACAGCCTGGACTTCTTTTATCTGAGGGACCTTCTTTTTTAGGAAGCGTGTAATGCCCTGGGTCAGAGTCATCTCCCTCATCGGGCATCCCTCGCAGGCTCCCAAGAGCCTGACCTTGACCACCCCTTCCTCTGTAACTTCCACAAGCTCCACATCTCCTCCGTCTGCCTTGAGATGGGGCCTGATTTCTTCTATTGCTTTTTTAACTTCTTCTTTCATGGCTTTATCTCCTTATTTTTTTCAATCATGATGAGAGATTAATATATTCGAAATCGAATTATTTCTCAAATTCTACAGCATCACTTTTTCTTTGAATATTGAGCTATTTTCGCAACGGGGGGATGAATCTTCCCGTCCGACCCCGAAATTTTTTTTAATTTTTTTTAATTTTTCTCTTGACAATTTATTAAAAGTTGATATTTTTTCTAATAGTACTAATGCAAGAAATTGAAATTTTGAGCTGGCTGACTTTAGACGCCATAAAAA
>SOIV01000190.1 GCA_004377005.1 Candidatus Aminicenantota bacterium
TTTATTTTGCTTTTTATTCTTCTGCAAAGGCGTCTTTGAGAAGTTTACTCTGGCGGCTGAAAGCAAGGCGGGGGCTTCGCGTCTCTTTCATCAAAGAGATCTCTTGTGTTAAAAGGCGTGCTAAGTACATGGTATAGGTAGCAGCTTTCTTTGACTCTCTCTTGAAGAGAGGATGGTCCCGGTTGATGTAAATAACATTCCCTTCAGAAAAGCACTCCGGCCCTGATTCCCCAAAAAAATCAAGACAGACAGAGACGCTACTATCTCCCATCCTCATCCTGCGCACAATGGCATTAGGGGTGATTTTTTTCACTAGAGGATGATGTAGCCTTTTGGTTTTTGGTTTCTGTTTGGCCTCTTTTTTTTGTGGTCTAATTTCAGATTCATCTTCAGCTTTTTTCTTCTTCCCTTCAGCCACAGCACCTCCTCCTATCCCTCCTTCTTCACCGTAAGGAATAGGACCGAATGGTGATAATTCCGGATTTAGGGCTAATGATTTATGAATTCTTTGCAAAGCTTCTTTTACTACACGGCTGGCTCTTCGATCTTCCCTCCGATCAGCCTCCTTTCCCAAAGTTTTTTTGATAATATCTACAAGCTTTTTCATAATTTTGAGGAATTCTTGATATTCATCTGAATCAATCACGAAATTTGAACGGTCGCTGGTTATCGGAAGAAAATCTGCATTAATTTCCCCTTTTACTCTGGCTACAACTTTTCCCCAGGTTTCCATTCCGAAGAGTTCCCTTTTTATAGTAACTGCCTTCACTTTTACATCGATACCCAAATCTTTTAACAAAGCCATCGAGCTGGGAGTGATGACAATCTCTCCTGAGACAAGCCCGTATTTGCAGCCTTCCATGATAGGAATCCTTTGGCCAACAAGGCTTCTTGGTAAAAGCCGGCGATTATTTAAATACACTGTAAAATCAGGGGCTTTAAGTGGAACCCCTTCTAATAATTTTTTTTCCACTTCTTCAAAGGTAAACGATTTAGAAAGTTCAGAAAGAATGACAGTTGTGCCGTTTGCTATTTGATGATCAGGCTCAAGAATTTCTAGCGGAAGACACCACCTGTCTTTTGTCTTCTCCCAGGCTTTTTTGTTAAAAATGACTCTCGCTGCAAAATTTTTATGTTGAGTTATAACCTCAAAACAGGAGGCAGCAGATAATGACGCAAATTTTCCGATGCCAAACTGTCCTATTCTAGTTCTTCCAAATTTTGGAGAGCGAGAATGAATTACTTTCTCGTCAGAACCGATGATGAAATATTGTTTTAGACCTTCTTCATCCATGCCTGAGCCATTATCTCTGACTACAATTCTTTCAGGAGTGATCTCTACATGGACTTTGGTTGCATCAGCATCATAGGCATTGTTGACAAGTTCTCTGAGAAGCTCTACGCTTTCTGTATAGAGGCGTTCGCCGATAGAGATAATATGTCTTTTGTCGACAGCGACTTCTAATTCTTTCCTTTCTTTAACTTCCATATTCTCTTCGTGTTCCA
>SOIV01000252.1 GCA_004377005.1 Candidatus Aminicenantota bacterium
TTTTATTGCTCGATTCCTTCCGAGTTGGTGGAATTAGAAGGCAAAAATAATTTAGTTGAGGGAGCAACAGTTCTTGATTTCTCTAATGAAGGCTTGAGGCTGAGTGTTAATTTTGTTGAACCCAGCCCAGGCTCTACTACAGAAGTAATGCTCTATATTCCTCATAAACAATTAATAACCTCGTTAACCGGACAAGTGATCTGGAGCAAACATGTGAAGAATAGGATGGAAATCGGACTGAAGATAAAAGAGATAGAGAAACAAGGAACGAAAGACGTCCTCGACTGGGTCTTCCCCAGATGGCTGGAAAAAGAGAAAAAGATTAGAGACGGCCTTTTCATAGTCTAATTTTATCCTCTTACTTGCCTCCAGACTTTATCAAAGACATCGTCAAAATTTTCCCTTGTCAAAGTGTATATTTGCCCTTTATCTTTATATTCTTTTACAAATTTTTTGGACAGAGTTGCTACTACTTTCTTGTCTGAGCTAAGCACCATTCTGACAGTTTCCCTAAACTTTTTTGAATAAAACTCCATCATTCCAATCTCATCTATTATCACATATTCTGAGCTTTCATAGTTCTCTAAGAACTTGTCCATGATAGAGTCAATCCCTTCTACATTAACTTTGTATCTTGATACACTTGGTCCGTGCTTTATATTAAGAGAGGCTAAAACCTCTTCCTCTTTTGAAACCAAATCAATTATTTTAAAACCCTGTCTAACATCGTTAATCTTTATCTCAGGAGTTACAAAGCCAGACACCTTTTTATCGGAAATTTCATCCAATAATCTTTGTATCAAGGTTGATTTGCCGCTCCTTGGATTACCAGTTACGAATATATTCATTTATTTTAGTTTTTTTGGATTTAATATCAGCTGTTGGACTATATTCCGGATTTTAAGTATTTGGCAACAGAATCAATCGCATAGAACATATCAGGGGAAGGAAGATTAAAGCTCGTCTTTATCCGAGTGTATCCATGCTTGCGCTCTGGAATAATCATAATGCTGCCTTTGAATTTATTCAAATCAGTTTGCAACAGCCTGTGCTTGAGCTCATAATCCAGGTTAAGCCTTTGAGCCAGATACTGGTCTCCTTTCCACACTATATCCACCACTTTACCCCCAAAAAGTGAGCTTTTCTTTCTCACCATCTTCGTCTTTTTGAGGGGTTCTTCTCTCAAATTGAAGGTGCTTTTTACCAAATATTCGATATAATAATTAACTCCATATTGGCTGGCTACACTGGCAACAATAATAAAATCAATATTTCTCTGCTCTAAAGCAACAACACCTTCAGATTTCTGTGCCCTGGAGATCTTTTTTCCAAGTTTTGCCTGCTCGCTTTCTTTATCCAACTCAGTAAACCTTACCCCTATTCCAGGCAGATGGCGACAAAACTCTTCGAATTTTTTGTGACCTTCTTTCTTTCGTTTGGAGAGAAATAAAGGGAGTAAAACAGCTGATACAAAAGCTATGATTATAGGGATGAGCTTTCCTAT
>SOIV01000014.1 GCA_004377005.1 Candidatus Aminicenantota bacterium
CTCCATTTCCTGTTGGATTGAGGCTGGAGCAAGACCGGAGTTTTCTCTGGAAACCGCATTCTCAGACGGCGAATCGATTCAAGATCCAGATTTTTTGTTATGATTATCTTCACTTCTTTTGCCTTTTCACGGTATTCGGGCCGATAGGTGTACCTATCCGGTTTAGGAGAGATGGAGTACCAATCAACAGGTAAAGTGCGGTAGAGAGTGGCATTGGTCTCCACCTGAATTTTCAATCCTTCCTTTTTCAGGGCCTTGGTCAATCCATCAATGTCCTGCAAAAGAGGCTCTCCCCCTGTGATGCAGATCCACTGGGCTGGGAAGCTCTGCCTTATTTTTCTCACCTCTTCCAGAACCTGATCCACAGAATACTGTTGACCTTCTTCCCAGGCATATTTGGTGTCGCAGAAGGAACACTTCAGGTTGCAGCCAGAGAGCCGAATGAAAATGGTGGGTTCTCCTTGTCTTAGACCTTCGCCTTGAACGGAGGGGAATATTTCAGTTATTTTCAGAATATGTCGCTGAGGCATCTTCAGATTCCCACACTGTCACTTTAGCAACTGGGAAGTGTTTTTTCAATTCGAAAAAAAAGTGACGGGCCAGGTTTTCTGCCGATGGATTAAAATTATAAACCTCATTGAGAAGAGTATGATCGGGCAGTATTTTAGACAACTTTTGCTTTATTTTGGTAAAATCTATGCCGATTCCTGTTTTATCAAGCTCCTTCACCTCGATTTCAACATCTACATAAAAAGTATGACCATGGATTTTTTCGCACTTTCCCTTATACTCCTTCAAAAAATGCGCAGCCTGAAATTTTTCCCTTACTTTTAATATCCAGCTCATATTTTTCCTTCTTCCTCCAATCTAAGAATTAATGGGTCTTGAAGTCCAACTTCTTCCCAGGCTTTTTGTCGTAAGACACAGGAAGAACATTTCTGACAGGGAATCTCTTCTCCACAATAACAGGATATAGCGAAAGAGTAATCAGCGCCCAAAGAAAGACCTTCCTTTATTATATCTGACTTTTTCATTTTTAAAAAAGGCGCAATGATTTTAATCTTTTCCGGGCTGAGGGATGCTTTTGTTCCCAGGTTTATAGCTTCCTGCATAGCTTGGACAAATTGCTTTCGAGTATCAGGGTAGTTCGGGGAATCTATGACGTTAAAGCCGCAGACAATCTCCTTTATTCCGACCACTTCAGCCCAAGCTGCGGCCAAAGCCAAGAATATTCCGTTTCTGAACGGGACATATGTTGAGGGCAGACCTTCTTCGATTTCTTCCATCCTTTCATACTGGGGTAAGGAAAGTTTGGTATCGGTAAGGGAAGAGCCGCCGATCTGCTTGAGGTCCACCCGAAGAATCTTTTGAGGAACACTGAGTTTTTGCGCTACCTTGCCAGCCATGTCTAACTCGATCCTGTTGCGCTGTCCGTAATCAAAGGTCAAAGCAAAAACTTTCTCGTAGCGTTCTAGAGCCCAATAGATAGCGGTTGTTGAGTCTA
>SOIV01000294.1 GCA_004377005.1 Candidatus Aminicenantota bacterium
GTCAGGCTGGATAGGGATAAGCCGGATAAGGATAATGCTCCGATTGCAGCCCATGAAACTGCTCTGCAAAATTCTCTTATTGCTAGTACGATTATTATTTGTTTTTTAAGTTTTTATCTGTCCTCCCGTTATCATACATCCCCATTATACCTTTTACCACTCCATCTTCTTTGATGATTTTTATACGGAAATAGTCAATCTCCTTAAGCATGAAGAGGTCATTTGATAGAGGTATCATTCTATATTTAGGCCTATCTGTTCTCTGATAGTAAAGTTCTCCACTCTCGAAGGTTATGGTTCTAGGGCCATATTTTCCTGTATATAATCGTAAAGTCTCTGGTTTGGCTTTAAAAGGATTTAATTCTGCTTTTAATGATTCTGCATACCACTCATACCTGAATTTATCATCTTTGTCTTTTGCGCTGGCAGCCAATTTTTCCAAGGCCTTCAGGTGTGCGGTTGTCAAGGCATCTTCTTGGGAAACCTCTACATGAGGTTTCACTCCTACTCCCTCCCAGTTTGTCTTTGTAACGGGATTAATAGCACGTCCCTTTGGAACATTGAGTATAAAGTTATCATTAACAACCATTGGCCCACCAGGGTGGGCGCCACCACCTGTTGTTTCTCCGATTAGGGTTGCTCGCTTTAAGTTCTTTAAATTATAGCTAAATTCTTCAGCGGCAGAAAAAGTGCGTCTGCTGGTTAGAACATAAATATCAATATCAGGGATTTTTTTTCCAGGAACATGGGGCAGTGTCCAAGTTTGCATTGTCTCATCACCGGGACGCCAGTAAAAGGTGTTCAAGTGTACTGGATCGTCGTCATAAAAGTAACTTGTCAGTAATTGAATCATTTCTGCGCTTCCTCCGCCATTGTTTCTAAGATCAATAATCAAGGTCTCGCAGTTGGCAAGAAGATTCATGGCTGCCACGGCAGTCTCACCAGCATATTTGGGACCGGCAAACTGCCTCAAATCGAGATATCCGATATTCCCGCTTAAGATCTTAACTTCTTTAAATCCAAAATTCGTTCTCCTCAGTCCTTTAAGCCGTAATTCAAGAAGCTCAGGATCATCCTTGTTCTTTTCTCTCCGTCTCATTCTCTTTACTGCTTCGGGATCGTAGCCGACTCGAATATGTAAGTCTTTGCTTATTTCTCTTAGATCTTTACCTAATTGGTCTGCGAACTCACCAGGAGAGGTTATCTTCTTATAATCTCCTTTTTTCAGCTTTCCTGAAAGGTGACTGCTCATCTTTTTCGCAGTTTCTGGGTAAACATAATTATCCTCTAAAATTTTACTGATTTTTTTTACCACCTGCTCCTGCTCATCCTTATTTACTTTTAGTTCCTTTTCTTGGTTAAATCCGTTGACATTCAGGGCAATGATAATAAAGATTGTCAATAAGACCTGAAGGACAGGAACAAATCCATTTTTCCAGAGTTTCTTTTTTTCAATAAAACCGTAGTTTTTTTGTTTTTTCATGATCCTCGTTTCCTGTTTTTCTTTATTTCCCAGACGGATTTATATGAACCCGGTTGGAACGCTATTGCGATTGTTCTCAATCGGGCATAATGGATTATAAAAAAATTTCAAAAGACCACATTAAGAATCAGGGAATTACAATTTTTTCTCTTTCCCGGACCCTGTTTTGATTTAGATATTCAACCAGGATATCTAAAGACCAGAAACAACAACGTCCTTGAAGACCATGCTCGGTGTGCGCCAGGAAGAATAGACCCACGGGTCATTGGCAACTTCGATAAGGTTGTTCCAGAATTTGAGGTGATTTCCAGCAATGTTCATCTCAGCAACGGATTGTACTGGCTTGCCATTCTCAAAAAGCTTGCCGAAAATTCCAACCGAGGCATCGCCAGTGGTCGAGTTTGAGTTTCCACCGATGAATCCAGTTATAAAGATGCCTCTCCCAAGGTCCTTCATTATTTCTTTCACTGAGCGCTTTCCTGCGGGGATGATCAGATTGGATTTTTCACCTGTAGTCGGTTCCCAGCCCAGCTTCCTGCTGTAGTACCAATCAACATAGAACTCTTTCAGTACACCCGAGTCAACCATGGTTCTCTTCTTTACTGCAAGTCCATCATCATCGAACAAACGGCTGCCCAAACCACTCACAACGAACGGATCATCAATTAGTGTAAAATGCTTGCTGGCAATCTTTTCCCCTTTTTTGTCTGCAAGGAATGATCGTTTTTGCTGAATATTAGAACCATACATACCAGCCAAAAAACCATCGAGTATCCTTGGAACATTCCTATTCTCGATAATGATTGGCAAGGTCTCAGTTTTTATTTTTTTCCCTCCAAGAAGATCGAGGGTTCTTCTTGCTGCTTCAGCTCCGATTTTCTCAGGTGTCGGCAAGTTCTTTCTTATAACTGACCCCACGTAGTTGTAACCACTCGGACGCCGGTCACCTTCATCCTGAACAGTCATGCTCACCACTGCTTGGAAGAAAGTATATTCCTCAGAACCTTCAAAACCGTTGCTAGTCATCATGAGTAATTCACCATGCTCATCGATTTCTCTTGCTGTAACAGAAATAACCTTCTTCCCACCTTTGGCTAAACAAGACTCCTCCATGGCCTTCACCATGTTGTGTCTGTCTTCAGGGCTAAATTTCTTATAGTCAGGATCGAGCTGTCCTAAATCAAGCTTGGCTCTCCCTTTGTAATATTTAGGATCGGGCAAAGTGCGGTAAGGATCCTCTTCTAAAAGCTTTGTCGTGGCAATGGCATTCGAGATAAAGTCCTTCAAAGCGCTCTTGCGCAAATCTGAAGTGCTCTGGGATGAATATCGTCCGTTCACAAAGACTTCGATGCCAAATGACCTTGTGGAAGCCTCTTTTATAGTCTCTGGCTTGCGTTCCCTGTAGCTGATATCGACAAATCTCTTGCTGTTCATATCTACCCGGCACTCATCAGCGCCAGCGGATTTCGCAGTTTTAATCGCCCAAGCAACCAAATCATACATTTCTTTATTCATATCTATTCTCCTTTCCTCATTTCTTTACGCCGCCTACAGTCATCGACTTCACCAGACAGGTCGGCTGGCCAAAGCCGCAGGGAACAGCCTGCCCGCCTTTACCGCATGCTCCGCTGCCGCCCCTGAACATTTCGAGGTTATTCGCCAGCATGGTCATGTTTCTCAGCATCTTCGGCCCATTGCCCATGATGTTGACATCCTTGATGGGCGCGGTGAGCTTTCCGTTTTCGATAATTCTTCCCTGGGATACGTAGAAGGCGAAATCACCTTCGCCAATTTTCACCTGTCCGTTACTTACATCCTGGACGTAAATGCCTTTTTTCACGCTCTTAATTACATCCTCTGGAGTAACCGATCCTGCCAGCATATAAGTGTTACGCATTCTTGGCTGAACAAAATGCTGATAGCTCTGACGACGCCCGTTGCCCGAGGATTTCACCTTATAATGACGCGCAGAAATCTTGTCATACATGTAGCTGGAAAGGATTCCTTTGTCGACCAACACTGTTTTCTGTCCAAGAATACCTTCGTCATCAACATTAATGGAGCCCAAAAGTTTCGGTATAGTGCCGTCGTCAACAATGGTCACAAAGGATTCTGCGACTTTTTTACCAAGCATAGTAGAGTAGGTGGATATCTTTTTGCGGTTAAAATCAGCTTCCATCCCGTGTCCTATGGCTTCATGAAGCAGAACTCCTGTAACACCTGGACCCAGTACGACGGGCATCTCTCCAGCGGGGGGTTGAACCGCATCGAAAAGAACAAGGGCCTTGTCTACTGCTGTTTTAGCAATTTCTTCAGCCACTGCCTGAGTGTAAAAAGAGAAATCCATCCGGCCGCCAAGATTCCAACCGCCTCTCTCTCGCCTGCCGTTCTTTTCCGCTACTACGGTAGCATAAAGGTAGTTTCTTGGCTGCAGGTCTTCAGCTTTTGTGCCGTCGCTGGTAACCACCAGAATCCGTTTCTGCTGGTCATAAAACCCAGCATTTACTTTGACTATCAGGGGGGAGAGGGCGAAGCATTTGTCGTTTGCGGATTGTATCATCGGCAGCTTAGATTTAAGCGGAACCGAGGTGAGCAGAGTCTTGAGCGGGTAATAATTTTTCATCTTGAGAAGCTCGAACTTGCCAGCGGGTTTCTTTGCCTCAGCGCTGGCAATAGTGGAGGCGGTAGAGGCAGCCTTCAGCATTGAATTCTCTGTCAGCTCCTGGGTGAATCCATAACCGACTTGATCGCCCTTCACGGTTCGAATACCTGCACCAAGAGCAACGTTGCTGTAGGCCTTATTTACTTTGCCGTCTTCAAGCATAATTCTGTTGCTAATCGTATGCTCAAAAAAGAGATCGGCGAAATCGCCTCCCCTGGACAACGCCTCAGCAAGGACCTTCTGGCATAGACTGTCTGTGATGCCAAATTCATTTTCAAAATACCCTGTAGTGTCCACACGAGCAAGACCATAAAAGCCCCTCGGCAAAAGGGGTGTTACTATGGTAACTGCTGCCGCCGCAGCCGTGGTCTTGATAAAGGAACGTCTGGAAATTTTTTTCATGAGTCCTCCCTTTTTTTATTGTGTGTTAAAAAAGATAATTGGACCAAAGATAGAACTTGCCCATGAGATTGCATGAGATACAATAATCCTCTCTAAATATATTATACGTCATGTCTATATAAAAAGTTGCAAATTTTTGCTTAAACATCTTTTTTATCTTGTTTGGAGATAAAAAGTAAAAAAAGATGCTTCCACTTTGACTTGAGGGATGAAAAAAGGGGTCTGTCCCCATTTAATTTTTGGGGCCTTTCTTCTGAAGTAATTGGACTATTTTTTTACGCTTCAGAGTTGTTGCCTGTTTGAGGGCAGTAGAGCCAAAATTGTCTTGAGCATTGATATCTGCACCCGCATCCAGCAAAACCTTGACTGCTTTATCCGTGCCTGTCATTGCAGCAATCATCAGGAGCGTCCGACCATCCAGGTCTTTGTCGTTGACGCTCGCTCCGGCTTTAAGCAGTGCCTGGATGATTTTAAGGTGACTCCCGGCAGTTGCCTCAATCAAGGCTGTATCCCCATCGTATTCTCTGGCGTTGATATCTGCTCCGGCCTCCAGCAGAGTTTTGACAATTGCGGCCTTACCACTGTTTGCCGCCCTTGTTAAGGCTGTCCCGCCGTACTTATCTCGGGCATTCACGTTGGCGCCCGCCTTTAAGAGGACCTTTACTGTAGCAGCATGGCCGCCTTTTGACGCCCATATCAAGGCTGTCTGACCCATAAGTTTCTCTTTGGCATCAACCTTGGCGCCTTTATCCAATAGAACCTGTGCGACCGGAGAATGGCCGTTCACTGCAGCTAGCAACAACCCGCTCCAGCCATCTTCATGTCTCACATTTACGTCTGCTTCATTGTCCAATAATGCACTTACGGTTTTAACATCGCCTTGCATTGCAGCAAACAGCAGGGCCGTCTCACCATCTGCCTTGACCTCCGCTCCCCTACTCAGGAGAGCAAGGGCAGCCTGAGGATTCAATGGTCTTCCCCTCTTTGCATTGACAACCAAATAGCTCGGGAGATAAGCCTCAAGTGGAAGCAGCGCTAAGGCTGTTTCTCGGGGGGCACCAGCTTCCTGGAGTAGTTTCATGACCTCTGAGTGACCAAGCGCCTCTGCCATCATCATGGCTGTCCGTCCATCTGTTGATGCTGCCTTGACGTCTGCGCCCTTTTCCAACAGGGCCTTCACTGTTGCTGTGTTCCCGGCGATAGCAGCCAGCATCAATGCCGTCTCATGGTAGGCTTCCCCTTTCGCGTTTACGTCCGCGCCTTCTTCCAGCAGCGTTTCTACAACTTTAGTCCGGCCGGTTGACACTGCCAGCAACGGCGTTTGGCCAGCAAATCCTGATCTTGTATCGACATCGGCTCCTGCACCTAAAAGTGCCCGCACGGCATCTAAGGAACCACGATACACTGGCGCAACCAGAGCTGTCTGCGCGAACAAATTCTTAGCATTTACATCTGCCCCACGTTCCAGCAGGAGCTTCACAATAGGAGTGTGGCCTCTGCTTGCCGCCTGATGTAATGCAGTTTGATTCTGCTCATCTCTCGCATTAATGTCTGCACCGCTGTCAAGTAAAGCTTCAACGACCTCAGAATCGCCTTTATCAGCAGCTTTTATCAAAGCCAATCCGGTGTCAGGTATTCTTGCTTCCAAGATAAATGCCAGCAGACGATCAACTTCTTCGACACCAGGTCTCCGGAGAGGAATATCAGAGTTGACCCGGTGGACGACAACAAGATTTGCCCAGGGAACTACGTATAGTCGATGGACGTTTATGCCGGAGGTCCAGTAGACATTGTCTTTAAGTCTAAGGCCCCCGGGCAGCAGCTTTCCTTTCAGGTACATCCTCCAATTTGTATAACCGTAAAGAGTCTTTGTTCCGTAATAAACAGAATATGGAGTCCAGCTCTCCCTGATCCATTTAGCGGGAACGATTTCCTGACCGCGCCATTGGCCGTTGCGGAGATACAGCAGGCCGAATCGGGCCAAATCCCGGGCCGATATACGGAAGGGGTACGCGGGAAAACGAGTATTCACGTTATCGCCGTGGCTGCCGCGGAAGTACGTGCAGTCTTCTACAGAGAAATCTTCCATGTGCAGAGGATCAGCAATGCGTCGTTTGAATTCTTCGAAGAGCTTGGTTCCGGTTTCTTGTTCAAAAATTGTCCCCAATACATTAAAATCCCAATTATTGTAATGAAAAAATGTTCCCGGCAGGTGGCTACCGCGCGCAGGATTATCAAACGACCCGCCAAGGTACAAAGCCGGAAGATAGATACCAGACCGGCCTTTAAGCAGATGTCGGATGGTGGCTTGTTTTTCAGAAGCTGTAAGCGGTTCGTTATCATCAATCCCCAGCTCTTCTAATGTGGCCTCGAGATCAATATGGCCCTCATGGACGTGGATTCCAAAGATGGCATTAAGCAGGCTTTTACGCATGGAGTGTGCCCGGAAGTGCCTCGAGGTATCGCCCCATTCATCAAGGATAACGCCATCGACAACAATCACAACAGCGGCGCTGCCTATTTTTTCAAAATGTTCTTTTGCAAGTTGAAGCTTCTCCGACGACCAGCCCAGCGCCTCTGGGCGGCTGGCCTTCTTCCAATGCTCTCCTGGATATCGCTGCCGAGCGAATGAATGAAGGGAGGGCAGTAGGATCATGCCCAACATAACTGTAGCTAAGACGGCAGCCTTATGCCGAAATCTTATCAATTTAAGGGTACACAAGAGAAAAGATAATGACTCTTTTACTCCGTATTTACTCATTGGCCTGCTCTCCTTTAAATAGGTTGAGGAGCGCCTCATGTCCTCAAACATTATTTATATCCTCTTGATATTTATTTTCAAGAGAAAAATTACATTATCTTTTAGAACTTTGCCCTTATCAAACTAATGCAAACGCAATTATTCCATTGTCATCGCGAGGAGCGAAGAAGATTCCTTCGCTTGTTATTGCGAGCCCCACAGGGGCGAAGCAATCTCATACAAAAAGGTTTAGATTGCCACGTCGCTTCGCTCCTCGCAACGGGCATAATCCTCAACAAAAATGTCGAATTCGGTGACTGGAACTTGGTAAAATGTCGGAGAGTTTTAGGACAAAATTGATTTTTCGTAATTATCTATTGAGGAGAAGCTCTGAGGAGCGTCAAGCAGGATTGAGTCCTCATCGGGGTAAGCAGTGGCGCCACTTAATTTTAGCAGGACAGAAACAAAGACTTTCAAAGCATCCTGCTGATCTTGAATCCCAGGGGAAAATTTTGTCGGGTCAAAGCTTGTGCTTAATAGCCTGATAGTGCGAATCTTGTGATCATTTGTCTTCGGATCATCCAGAAAGAGGTCAATCAACAGATAAGGCAGTTCCTGGTCAGGTGCAATTTCAGCGACAGCGATGGACTTTACTTTATTGAGTGGAAGCAATTGCTGGCCGATTTCATCCATATTCAAGGCTATTTTCCCATCGTTCACGCTTAGTGGAGTTGCTTTGACTGCCATTATGGGCTGATTTTGAGCAGGGCTGCTTTCAGGTTTATCGGCCCTAACTATAGGCTGCCCTTCTGCTTCGACTCCTTGCTGGACGACGGGCTCATCTACAGGCTGAACTTCGGGACTTAATTCTGACTGGCCTTCAAGTTCGACTGCCTGCTGTCCCTCGAACTCGACTCCTGCTTGCCCTTCGGACTCAACTGCAGGCTGCACTTCGGGCTTTAATCCCAACTGGCTTTCGAGCTCTGCTGTTAGCTGTTCTGTATTGCTGACTACTGCATGTGCCTCTCCCATATCGCTTACGGGAGGAGATTCTGGAAGTCTACTTTGTAATTCTTTCAATTTTGTCTTTAATACATCCTTCTGCTCATCAGTAATTCCCGGATGTTCGAGGCAGAGTTCAATCACTTTTTTTGCTATTTCAGGGCTATGTTCCGAAGCGGCACTGGCAAAATTCTGCAATAATCCAGGAGATGAATTCAAATCAACTTCTTCGATAAGTTCACTGGCCAGTTCTTTTGCTTCCTTATAATCTTGATGCTTGGTCAAATATGTCATAAGCGTAAATTTACATGTCATGCTGATGGAGGCTTGAGGAACTTTCTCCTTCAAATCCGCAAAATGTGCAAAGGCAACATCCATTAGATCATGTCTTATCTCGCTCTCTATCATTCTGATATAAAATTCTGCCGCTTCTTTTTCCTTTCCTAGCTCTTTCCCTTGATTCCAAAGACCTTCTACCACATCCTTATCCATAGGATTCTTTCTTGCTGCAACCAGGAGGAGGGCATATGCTTCATCCGCCTTCCCTTCATTTATTTTCTGAGTGGCTTCTTCAAACGCTTTATATCCTTCATCCACAAAGTGAACTTGAGCTTCGATCTTGGGATGAACATACTTTTCTTCTATCTTGAAACGCTTCATTCCCGCGGCCACAACAACACCAAAGATAAATCCCCAGATATGTGCCCAGTGGGCTACACCGCCACCCTCAGCATTGATTGAGTCAATAGCACTGACACTGAAAATTTCTAAAGCCAGCCATATTGGCAGCATCACCCAGGCAGGAGCTTTGAAAGTTCCCCTGATAAAGATGAAAAACATATAGAAAAACTTAATTTTGGTCTTCCAGTATCTGATCAGAAAGGCCCCCATGAGGCCGGCAATAGCCCCAGACGCTCCGATCAATGGTCCGTTAAAATGGGGATAGTATAGAGAAAACATAAAACCCGAAAATATTCCCGCTGTTATGTAAAAAACTGCATAAATTGGCCTTCCCCAGACGTCTTCGATGAAAGGGCCGGTCAAATAAAGGAGAAGCAGATTTCCGAGCAAATGCAGCAAGCCACCGTGGATAAACATATAGGTCACAAGACCGATGAAAGATTTTTGGGCTGGAACATATCCATATTTTCTATAGGGGGCATTATCTCTAGTATTTTTCAACTTCTGAGATAGTTGATCTAGTTTCTGCTGTTCCTCATCTTGAAAAAGATGGATTTTACGAGATTCCCTTCTGCGGTAGGTGGCGAGCATTTCCTCAACATCTTCATTTTCTTTTTCTCCAAAAAGCAGCTTTTTAGTTTCCGGATCAAGATTGAGGTATGGATGTTGGATATAATAATTCACGAGTTCCTTTGCGGTACTTTCTAACTCTTCGGATTTCTTGCTTATATCAACTGATGTAAGTACAAATATGACTAAACAGCTTGCCATTAAGAAGAACGATACCCAGGGGAGTCTTCGGACTTTGTCACTTTCATGCCCGATTGGAATAATCATATTTTTATCTTTTCCTTCTAATGGCTTACATTTGCTTTAAGTCTTCTGACCGATAAGAATTAATCCTTTAATTACTTCATCTTAAAGAAGGCTTAAGTAGATGAGGTTAGATTTTAGCGTTGGAAACTTCAACCAGGAGCAAACACACACGCAGGATCCTCTTGATTTGCAATCTTCCTCTTTAATTGTAAGTTCCAGATTAAGATTTAAAATGAAATTTTGTATTTTTGCCGAAGATAGGTCAATCGCCTTTTGAGATGAATCGATGGGTTATTTTTCGATGATATAAGGGGGAAATAAATTGATAAGTAGGGAGGTTCCAGCCTGTCCCCTTTTTGTGCTTTCTATTTTTTCTAATTTTCGATGATTTTGTACTCGTAATACTGCATGCCGCGCATACTATCCAACAGGAATAGTCTATTATTTATGATTCTAATATTATCCACAAATTGATTCAGAGACAGTTTCCCGAGCAATATGCCGCCTGGGGCATACACTTCCAGTTGATACACATCTGTTTCTCTAACGTCTGTATTTCCGCCGACGGACATACCCACTGACCTTGCGCCGCCCGCTCCCATTGTTATCCGCACACCTATATTTACACTCTCCTCTTCTTTTATCTGCCTTTTCAAGGCAACAATCCATATTCTTCCTTTATTATCAACAGCGATTCCATTGGAGCACCTGTTCATTTGTGGTTCCCGCATTGAAACCATCCCCCCGCTTCTTTTGATGTCCGACTTAGTCTTAGGAGGGTCTGTGCTGTAGTTTAGCTCTCGATCTGCTTTCCATAAAATTTTTCCATCGATTGAATATTTCTCTATGCGGTTTTGGTAATCAAAGGCAACATACGTATTTTTATCTTTGTCAATTACAAAATGAAACCGGTTCCCTACCCTGTTTATGAGGAAATCTTTATAATTCCTTTGTTCGCCGAAGTTCCTCTCTACATCCCCATCTGAATTTAACACCCTGATAATCTTAGGAAGTTCTTCATTTTCTTCTAATGACCGCAACGAAAAGCTGAAGGGGCTCCCTCCTCTTCCCATAATCATAAGACCAGACTCGGAAACTCGTAAGATGCCGGCAGGATCTTTGGCAAAGGATATGGTTTTATAATCTTTCCCATCGGGTTTTAAGACCTGGACTCTTTGATTTCCCGGATCAGATATATGCAAATATCCTCTGGAATCCACATCTAATGACAAGGGATAAATGAACTCAGCAGGACCCTGGCCTTTGTTGCCGATGGTGGTTATATACTGGCCGTCAGGAGTGAATTTTTGAATTCGGTGGTTACCGGAATCCAGGATATACATATTACCTTGGCTGTCCAGGGCAATATCCGAAGGCATATAAAACAGAAAATTATCATCTTCAGCTTCAATGGTTCCGATCGTTCTAACCAGCTCTAAAGAGACCTTGGAGTTTTTACCCCACTTGCCGGTCTTCCCGTTGTGGACAACACGAACGCCATCAATGGTTTCAACCTTTTGAGCAAAAGAAATTGAAAAAGCGAATGACATAATAATGATAACATAACCAATAAACCTTGAAAGTTTCTTCATTTCAACTCCTCTCAAATAGACTCTTTTTTAATATTATAACGGAATATGCATAAAAATCGTTGCAAAATCATAAAATCTCCTTGAGATAAAATAAAAATCCTAGAGCTATAAGTAAAATAATTGGAAAAACAAGGGCAATTTTAACCCACAGGTCATACTTTATGCTATCCTCAAAAAGGACTAAATCCATATTAAATCACTTTTCTTCTATTAAATTTCTGCGTTTGATTAATAATACGGATATGAATATTTCTTGCATCAGGATAGAAAACGTCCCCAATTTTACTTGAGACCGGCGAGTCGCTTCTTTGCCTCCTCAGCCTCTGAAATACCGTGGTCGACGTTTTTCCAGAGGTTTAGGAACCTTTCATACTGATCGATGGCTTTGCCTTTCCAGCCTTTCTCCTCATACAGTCTGGCTAACCTGTAATGATACTTGGGATGGATCAAATATCGTCCCTTAGTATTCGGGTCAAAAGTAATCAACCGCTCATATTCTGCGATGGCCCCATCTAAATCTCCTTTCTGTTGATATGCCCTGGCTATTACATCCTTAAGGAAAGGTGTATTATGGCCTATTATCTGACTAGTGTATTGAAGCGTAGGTGGAATGGGAGGCGATGCTTCTTCGAAAACTGAAACAGCCTTCTCATACGAGCCTTCAACAAGCAATATCTCAGATTGGAGGAGATTAGCACTGAATGTTGCCCCCTCTTTATCGCCTGGGAGTAGCTCGGGAAATAAGGAGTTCAGCTCGTCCAGCCTGGCCTTTGCGGAATCTATTTGTCCTTCTCCCAATTCAATTAAGCCCAGAAGGAAGCTGTAAAGACTTTTAAAAGATGATGCATTTTCCGGGTAATATTTTATATAAACATCGAGCCAGTTTTCATTATGTTGCCGACTGAGTTCAAACTCTCCCCTGTCATAATAAACCCATCCTTTAAACCATTCTCCATAGGCTTTTCCAGTAACACTCCCTGCAACTTCAGCCAATTCTTCGGCTTTCTGAAGATCGATAAGAGACTTCTCCAAGTTACCAAGCCAGAAGTGATAAAAACTTTTATACAAATATCCCTCCCGTTTAGCACCTGGAGAGGTGGCTATAGCAATGTCTTCATCAACCCATTTCATCGCCTCAAGGTAATCTTCTTTTAAAGCATAAATGTATCCAATTTTCAGGGAAACCCCAGAAAAATCAGGTTTAACTTCCAATACTTCTTTGTATTTCGCAATGGCCTCATCGAGCTTTCCTATCAGAAAATACGCTTCAGCCGTAGAATCGAGGGGATTAGCATCTCCAGGATTCAGAGATACATACTTTTTGAAATGCTCTATTGATTTTTCAAAATTCCTCATACCTGCGTACAAGTAGCCGAGCTCATTATGGGCTTCTCCATTATTTGGGTCCAGCTCCAGTGCTTTATTGTACTCTTCTAATGCTTTGTCATATTTTCCATCAGCACGGTATATAACACCCAGCCAACCATGAAATAGTTTCTCTTTGGGGTATTTCTCTGCTGCCTGTTGAACAATACTGAGCCGCTTCTCTCGATCTCGTTCAATATAGCGGGCATAATTTGCTTCAATGAAGAATCTCTCTTTATCTGTTACTTTCTGAGATAAGGCTTTGGCTTTTTTAATGGCCTCGTCTCTCGCTCCGGTATTCCCTATCCAACCGTATGAACCAGAAAGGTAGCCATAGGCCATAGCAAAGTCCGGATCAAGCTCAACAGCCTTCTCCAAGAAACCTATTGCATCTTCGTGATAGAATTTACGTACGCTTTCCTTCCCTTGCAAAAAATACTTGTAGGCTTTCATAGAACTGGTGGTAACGTCAGTTATCGGCGCTTTTACAGGTTCAATTCTTTCCCTGGCCAGGCCTATACCTTCAGTTATTTCTTTGCTCAACTCGTCAATTTGCGTTTTCAAAATGCTGTCAACCCCCATTCCTTTTGAGCTGGCACTCTTTAGCAGCTTCTTGGTCTCTACATCTAAAACCTTTATATCTGTAGCGAACATATTCTCGGCTTTGATGAAACTGCCCAAAATAATGGATTCAACGCCTTCCATGCGGCACAGTTTAAATCCTAAATTCTTGCCAATGGTCTCCGTATCTTTCTTTCCCATCTGCTCGAGAAGGTCACTCATCCTCTCCCAGGTGACCACATAAAGCTGTCCAGTCTGCTCAAGACTGGTGATTAAAAGGTTAGGAATGGCCTTTTGCAGGTAGTCATAGGCTTCATCTCCTGTCTGATTTTCAAAGCTTACAACCGCAATTGAGTTTTCAATCTTAGGAGCAAAGACAGCTTCCTTCTGTGGGAGAAGCTGCCAGATGACAACTGCGGCAATGATTACAGCAGCAACAACTAAAGCTGGGATTAGGAGCTTCTTTACGCCGAAGGTTACGGTTATCTCTCTCGAAGTAATGGGCTTTCTCTCAGGAATAATTCTTTCTGTGGTGGGAATTCCTTTCTCTATCGCGATCAGTTCCTGACGGACTTCACCTGCACTCTGATACCGCTTCTCTTTATCCTTTTCCAGGCATTTCATTATCACACCGCTGAGGTCTGAAGGCACCTGAGAGTTTAATTCTCCGGGTTCTCTGGGTATTTCGCTCTTTTGTTTGACTCCGATAGTGAAGGGCGTATCTCCTTCAAAAGGCACTCTTCCTGTCACCATTTCATAAAGCATAACTCCCAACGAATAAATATCAGAACGCTGGTCCACATCTTTCCCCTCTACTTGTTCAGGAGACATGTATTCAGGCGTTCCGATCATCACTCCTGCACCTGTCATCCCTTTGCCCTTTAAAGAGCGGGCGATCCCAAAATCCATAATCCGAGCCTTCCCTTCCTCATCAACCATGATGTTCTGCGGCTTTAAATCACGATGCACAATTCCTAATTTATGCGCTTCAGCTAATCCCTCACACATCTGCTTGGCTAAGGAAATAGCCTGTCCTGCGCTCATCTGCCCCATCTTCCTGATCAACCTTTTCAGGTCTTCTCCATGAATATATTCCATCGTGATATAATGAATGCCTTTTTCCTCGTTGAGGTCATACATCTGGCATACATTCTCATGCCGGATCTTCCGGGAAAATTTAAGCTCATTGCTGAACCGTTCTATTGTATTTTTATCAGAAGCAATTTCTGGCTTAAGAAGTTTGAGGGCTATTTTCTCTTTTAACTTTGTATCCAGCACCTTATAGACCTTACCCATGCCGCCCTTTCCCAGCTCTTCAATAATCTGGTACCTGTCAGCAAAGGTAGTGCCAGTGGTCAATTCTTCTTTGAGAGCCTCTATGGTCTCGGTGGGAGCGGAAACTTCCTTTAAAGAAGGAAGCTGCGTCCCACATTTACCACAGTATAAGGTATCCTCGGGATTTTCATTTTGACATTTAAGACATTTCATACGTTTTATCCCTTCCTAATATTTGGCAAAAGAATAGCAATTAATGAAAAAAGAGTCAAATGTGAAGAAAAATGAGATAGTGTATTGACATTCATCTCACTCCAAAATATATTTTAGTGTTTTCATCATGGAGATTCTCAATTAAAAAAATGACGACTTGCTCCATTTTCTCTCGATTGGATAATGTGGAATATGGCTAATTAAATCTTATTTCATTTTTAATTCAGTTGAAAAAGGCTAAAATAGGAACTTAAAGTATTCAGTGGAGGAAACATGAGTAAAAAAACACATCTTGGCCGCAGGCGTTTTCT
>SOIV01000003.1 GCA_004377005.1 Candidatus Aminicenantota bacterium
ATTTTTGGATGTCTGTAATATATAAAGCGTCAGTTGCATCTCACATCTGATTTTAGGGGAATATTCCTCTCTCTTTGTAGACTAACTCTAGTCTTGATATAGCAACAATATGGGCAGCTGTGCGCCAATCAACTTTATACTTTTCAGCCGTATCTCGGACTCGCTCATAAGCATCTACAATCATCTTTTGCAGCTTATAATCTACCTCATCAAGATCCCAGAACTCGCTACGTTTGTTCTGGAGCCACTCGAAATAACTCACAATTACTCCTCCTGAATTACAGAGTATGTCAGGTATCAGGTCAATCTTTTTACGTTGTAAAACTTTATCACCTTCTGGAACTGTTGGCCCATTGGCGCCTTCGGCAACGAGCTTAACATTCAACATCTCTGCTGTCTCAGCTGTGATTTGATTTTCTAAGGCAGCAGGTATAAATATATCAGCCTTGGTGCCAAAGAAAGTTTCGTGATCAATCGGCTTTGCTTTTGGATAATCGAGTACGCCGCCGTGTTCCTTAACATAGTCTGCAAGGTCGTCAGGATCAATGCCTGCTTTATTAAGAATTACTCCTGTTACATCTTCAACGGCAATGAGCTTAGATCCATTTTTTTTCAGCAAACGTGCCGTCCAAGAGCCCACATTTCCAAATCCTTGAACTGTATAAGTGGCACCCTTCAAGTTAAAACCATGATCTTTTGCCCATTTTTCGATGAGGAAAACTATACCCTGACCCGTTGCTTTATAACGTCCCTGGCTTCCACCTGCTTCGATGGGCTTGCCCGTAACGACATGAAGACAACGATTCCTCTCATTCGGGGGAACTGTTGATAAATAGGTGTCCAAAATCCAGGCCATGATCTTGGGGTTCGTATTCACGTCCGGTGCAGGAATATCATACTCAGGCCCGATATTGTTACCTAAAGCAAATGTGAAGCGCCGGGTAATTTTCTCAAGCTCCTGGATACTATAATCTGCTGGGTCAATCTGGAGCCCTCCTTTTGCACCGCCAAACGGGATATTAGTAATCGCTGTCTTCCAGGTCATCAAGGTTGAAAGTGCGCGTATTTCGTCGATATCGACTGAGGGATGGAAGCGCAATCCTCCTTTGAAAGGACCCAGTGCGTTGTTATGCTGCACCCGGTAACCTGTTAACATTTTAACCGTCCCACCATCCATTTTCACTGGAAAATGAACAACAAGCTCGTTCGTTGTCTCTGCCAATATCCTACAAATGTCCCGGTCAAAATGAACAACGTCTTCTGCTTTTTTAAGTTGATTGATGACATTTTCATAAAGATTGGTTTTTTTCCTTGTTAAAGCTTTGTAATATACACAACGCCAGACTCCGCTCTCTGGTTTTGGAATGCCGCAAATATCACGGATCTCACAATGCCTGCATAATCCTCTGAACTCACTGCTTTCTTCAAGACCAGGTCTACCATGTTGGAAATACAACAATTTCCATTCCTTGGCTGTTTTAATAGGGGTTAATCCTTTACTATCTTTTCTGCTTCGGTCGTTTGTTTTCATTGATATCTCCTTTTTCAAAAATCTATATTGCATATTTTGTGCCAATTATGTGATCCCAAATTGGATGCAACTGTATTTTGGAAGTGAGATAAAGTTGGCTTCATAACCTATTGAAAAAGAAGGAGTTATTCGAAAGCGATATTCAAAGTGAGCTTTAGACAGTCTTCATTGGCATATCAAGGAATACAAAGAGAACCGGGGAGATTTGTACCGGTGGGGAGAATCTCTCCTATGATAGAATTATAGGGAAGAGGAGGGTATTTTTATTTTTTTTAACTTTTCCCGCAAAGTTTTGCGGTCGATCCCGAGTATCTCTGCTGCTTTTGTTTTATTGTTACCAACGCTTGCCAATACGCTAAGGATATATTCGGCCTCCACTGCAGCTAAAGTTCGATTGGGCCCGATTCCTCTAAGAGCTGAGAAACGCATGAGTGAAGGAAGGTCTGGAACATCTATAATATCTTCTTCAGACATGATGAGAAGTCGCTGGATTATATTCTCCAATTCTCTTGCGTTCCCAGGCCAGTAATAGCTCTTCAAAACTTGAAGAGCATTTTCAGAAAATCGTGGTACTGGTTTTCCAAGCTCTTTGGCAAATTTTATTGCAAAATGCTGGACTAACAAAAGGATGTCTTCCTCTCTTTCCCGAAGAGGAGGAATATCAATAGTAATTACATTTAGGCGGTAGTATAAATCTTCACGAAATACTCCTTTTTTTACAAGACTGAGTAAATCTTTGTTGGTTGCAGCAACAATCCTCGCGTCCACTTTTTGTGGATGCCTTTCTCCAACCATAAAAACTTCTTTATCTTGGAGAACGCGGAGGAGTTTGACCTGCATCGATAGCCCTGTCTCACTTATTTCATCAAGAAAAATGGTGCCCCCTTCCGCAGTTTGAAAGAAGCCAGCCCTGCTTTCCGTTGCCCCGGTAAAAGCGCCCCTTACATACCCAAAAAGTTCACTTTCAAGTAATCCCTCTGGAATACCTCCGCAGTTTATTGGCACAAATGGAGCCGAAGTGCGTGGGCTATTATAATGAATGGCTCTGGCCACAAGCTCTTTTCCTGTTCCACTCGCTCCAGTTATAAGAATTGTGGCCGAACTCGATGCTGCCTTCTTGATGGCATTCAAAACTTTGTGCATGGCCTTCGATTCACCGATAAGACCATGACGAATAGAAGGGAGCTTACGAATTTTCTTTTGAGCAGCTTTGCGCACCTGCAACTTATCGAGAGCCTGCTTGACAGCAGAAAAGAGTTCCTCATCTGTAAAAGGTTTGGCGAGATATTCCTCAGCTCCGGATTTGACTGCTTCGATTGCACCCTCAATCGAAGGGTAACCCGTGATCATCATCACTTCAGTATCCCTGAAGTTCTCCTGGATATGCCTCACGAGACTAAGGCCATCAACTTCGGGCATTTTAAGGTCTGTTATAACTAAGTCCATGGGTGTAGACTCAAGAATTTTAATCGCCTCAACCGCCCCGGGTGCAACAACAACATTATAGCCTTTAAATTCCAGGTTTCTTTGTAGCACTTCAAGAGTATCAGGAGAGTCATCTACGACAAGAATATTTTCTTTTTTTGAAGAATTTTTCATTTCAAGCTCTCTCCTTTTCGCCCTTTGGCTCAGCGATGGGAAGCTGAATCTCGAATTTTGTACCTTGACCAACCTTGCTATCAACGTTTATAGAGCCACTGTGAGAAGTGACTATTCCGTGCACCACAGGTAGCCCCAGACCTGTTCCTTGCCCAACATCCTTTGTTGTAAAGAACGGAAGGAATATTTGCCTCAAGACTTTCTCACTCATACCGACACCTGTATCTTCTACTGTGAGTGAGATAAATCTATCAGAAGCATTTGTTCTTATCATCAGTTTTCCTCCATTTGGCATTGCCTGTATTGCGTTAACTACAATATTTACCAATACCTGGGTCATCTGAGCTTGATCGGCAATGATCTCTGGAAGGTTCGGAAAAAGCGAACGTACTACTTTTATCCCTTCCTTGACACATCTAGATTCAAGAAAATAGAGCCCTTCTTCAATAACCTGGTTTAGACTAACTCTGGTCTTCTGAGGAGGCATCTGTCGAGCAAACAACATGAGCTTTTTGACAACTTCTCTGGCATGCAGAGATGCCTTCGTTATTTTTTCAATGTCCTGTATTGCCTGTTCTGAGAGTTCTGGATATTTCTTTATAAGCTGAGCAAATCCGAGAATGCTCCCAATAGGTTCATTCAGCTCATGGGCTACCCCTGCACTCAGCTGACCGATAGTTGCCAGTCGGTCAGCATGCCGGAGTTGATCTTGGAGCCTCTCCTTATCCTCCTCGGTCTGTTTTCGTTCAACGATAAGCGCCACTTCTCTAGCAATAGCCTCAATCAGACTTCGTTCCTCTCTAAGAAAAGGTCCTTCGTCAAGTTCGGGCTTCTTCTCCAAATAAACAACCTCGACAACTCCTCGTTGCTCCTCATTTATAACAATATTGGCTACCTGACTCTGGCCGCCCTCTCGGAAATTGCGAGTAGAGTAAGCATGTCCATTCAAAATAATCCTGGCAGAAGCAATCTCCGGGTATAACCAAGCAGGAGGAAGAAGTTTCACAATACCTTCCAAAATTTCTTCTAGAGATATTCCGGGTCGTTCAATAAGCTTTGCTAAACCGTATAAGCATGATAATTCCTTGACCCGCTCACGCAAAGCATGTTCGCTCTCCTTGAGTGTTTTATCTACTTTTTTTTGTTCAGTGATATCGCGGGCAATCGCTGAGGCACCTACTGTCTTGCCAGCAGCATCCCTGATAGGAGATATGGTCAGGGAGACATCGATTTGCTTGCCGTCTTTTCTCAGGCGTACAGTTTCATAGTTATCGATGCGGTCTCCACGCTTGATTTTCTTAAGAATCTGCAGCACATCATCAGGACGGTCTTGTGGGGCTAGGACAGATACAGAGCGACCTACAATCTCCTTCGAAGTGTAACCATAGATTCTCTCCGCTCCCAAGTTCCAGCTAGTGATAATACCATCCAAAGTCTTGCCTATGATTGCATCATCTGAGGATTCTACAATAGCTGCAAGTTGGGAGCGTGCTTCTTCTAGAGTGCGGGAGTTTTGAGATAATTTAGGACGCTGAGATGCTTTTTTGTTTGTTTTTTCGGTATTTTTTTCCGTCATTTCAGGCAAGTGGCTCTCGCAGCTAATAGATAATGAGTAAGTTATATTTTATAGAATTATCCTAGGCGGGAATCTCATCAATTTTGAGATTTTCCCTTTCATTTAGAAATAAGTCTAACATACATTATTTAGCCAATTCAAATCGGTGTATTCATTTAGTACGTTTGTTACCCAACTAGGGATTTTAAGTTCCTT
>SOIV01000047.1 GCA_004377005.1 Candidatus Aminicenantota bacterium
AAACCTGTTAGAGATGCACAGTATTTAATGGAGTTGGGATCAATAAATCTTCCGTTTGCCTATCTGTCGACAGCCGCTATTATGGGTTTTTTTATTCATTTTTACTCCAAACTTCAAGTTAAAGTTAAAAGACGGGTTTTAATAATTTCAAGCCTCATTTTTTTTACTGTCACTTGTTCCGTTTCAAGGCAGTTTTTCATGCGAGAGGAGTTGGAGTGGATGCCCCTCGCTTTCTGGATATGGGCAAACATTTTTATTGTCGTCCTCGTAACCCAATTCTGGATCTTAGTTAATGATGTTTTTAATCCGAGAGAAGTCAAAAGGCTGATCGGCTTCTTTGGCAGCGGAGGACTTTTAGGAGGTATTTTAGGGGGATTGCTGACGGGTTCTTTAGGTAGAGATATACCTGATGAGCTTCTTCTTATAGCTTCTGGAATACTTATCCTCAGTGTTTTTGTCGTAAATTACATATTCATTTGGCAGAGAAAAAATAAACCGATCACTGATAAACCAAATTATTTGAATAAAGAAAGAGCGAAAGAACCAGCTAAAGCGGGTTTTATAGATAGCTTCAATACTGTAAGAAAAAATTATTATTTAAAGCTTCTGGCCGTTGTTGTGACCTTAACCTTCATCGTTACTACATTTATTGACTATCAGTCTAAGACTGTAATCAGCATGAAGATCGTGAGGTTAGATGAATATACTGAGTTTTTTGGATATTTTCATGCAGGATTGTATGTTGTTCCTTTTCTTATTTCTTTTTTTATGACCAGCAAACTCATTAAAAGCTATGGCATTCGTATCATTCTGTTAATCTTCCCCTTGATGTTACTCCTCTGTTTTGGAGGGATTGCTTTTTGGCCCTTTCTCGGATTTGCTCTCGCCATCAAAGCCAGCGATAAAAGCCTCTCTTTTTCTATTAACCAGTACACGCGGGAGCTCCTTTATATTCCTGTCTCACCTGAGCTTAAGTACAAAGCGAAAATATTTATCGATATGTTTCTCAACAGGTTTGCCAAAGGCATAGGGGCATTAATACTTATGATCTTTATCTTCCTTCCTCCAGATCCGTGGCAAAACAGAGTTCAAATTGTGAGTATTATAGCTGTTGTTTTTATTGTAGCCTGGATTTTCGCTAATCTGAAGGTAAGCAAGGAATACACCAATACTGTCAAACAGAAATTGGAGATGAAGTGGGATCGAGGGGATAAATTAGTGGCTGAAAAAATGGATGTGGATTATACAAAATTAGTCTTTGATACCATAGAGAGCAGGGATAGAAGTTCAGTTTTGTATGCCATGCATCTCTTTGATTTGATAAAGCAAGATAAACTCACCCCTGAAGTGAGAAAATTAATCTCTTATAAAGCGGATGAAAGGAGAGTTTCTTCATTAGGGGGTCTTTTTGAATCCGGGGAGACAACTTTAGTTCCTGAAACGGATGATATGTTAAGTGAAGAAGTCCTGGGAAAAGAGGTTCAAGAGATAATGTCCCTGGATGTTTATCAGGAAGTGATGAAGGGATACATTGATAAAGTCCTGGTTGATGAGACTGGAGACACTGAGACATCAAAGATGGAAGTGGCCAAGGCTATAGGATTGATGGAATCTCATTCTCCTCTCGCTCAGAAACTCGAGGAACTTCTTGAAGATGAATCGCCAGAAGTGAGCAAATACGCTATTGAAAGCGCGGCAAGGCTAAAGAGAAGAGAGCATGTTCCCGGCTTAATCTATAAGTTGCATAATCCTGTAACCAGGGAAGATGCCTGTACTGCCCTTGAAAAATACGGGGAAAAAATTGTTGGGACTCTTTCAGATTATTTAGGAGATTCTGACGAGGATGTTGGGCTGCGGAAAGAAGTGGCTTCAGTTTTAGCTCGCATCCCTATTCAAGATTCTGCGGATTTCTTGGCCTGGGAATTAGCAGAAGATAATGAAGATATGGATCCTGAGCTCATCGATGCTTTGGATAGGATTCGTTCTGGAAAGCCCGATATTCAGGTCCAGGAAGAGATTATCAAGACTAAAATATTCAAAGAAATAAAGAAATACTACCAGATTCTCATTAAATTTTACGATGCAAAATCTAAAGCTAAAAAAGTGAAGATGAGCGAACAATTATCAGAGAATCTGGTTGCTTCCATGATGAATATTTTTAAATTATTGGGGCTCATTTACTCTCATGAAGATATCTTTAGAGCCTACCAGAATATAAGAACCGCAACAAAGGATTCTGTGGATTATGCTCTTGAACTTCTTGATAACATATTGCCTAAAGAAATTAGAGATGTAGTTTTTCCGCTTATTGAAGACCTCCCCCTCGAGGAAAGGGTGAAAAGATGCCGGATACTTCTGAAGACGTTTCCTAAAATGTAAAGAATTTCATGGCCAAGAACTCGCTTCATAAAATTTTATCACGATTTGCTGATGTAAGACCCGAAGAAAGCTTTACCTCTGCGCTTCTGTTTTTTTATTTTTTCATGATCACTTCTTCTGCCTACATCATCAAACTGGTCAAGATTTCCGATTTCCTGGAGAAGCTTTCATCCAGGAGACTCCCTTATGCTTATCTTTTGACAGCCATCCTGATAGGATTTTTTGTCACTTTAAACTTCAGGCTGCTGCGTGTTATGAAGAGACACGTATACATATCTATCAGCCTGGTTTTTTTCATTACGAGTCTTTTAGTTTTCTGGTTGCTTTTCACTCAAGGAAGGAATTGGTTGCCTCTTGCATATTGGAATTGGATTTCTATGGTATTCTGGTTTTGGGCAGATATATTCTTGGTTACCTCGGTCACCCAGTTCTGGATACTAATCAATGATATTTATAATCCTCGTCAAGCAAAAAGGCTGATTGGCTTTTTAGTGAGCGGAGGACTTTTAGGTGGAGTTGCAGGAGCTCTCCTTACTTCTCTGTCTAAAATAGTCGGAACCGAAAATCTTCTTTTAATTTGCCCTTTTATGCTTGGCATTTGTCTCGTAATAGTCAATCGTGTTCATAGAATCATTCAAAGCGAAAAAAAAGAAGAGGCTAAGCCATCCGAAGTGCGGAAGAAGCCAAAAATTGGATACGGCAAGAGCTTTAGCTTGTTGAGAAAAAACCGGCATTTAGTCCTCTTGACCGGGATTATGGCTGTAGCCATTATTGTTACAACTTTGATTGATTTTCAGTTCAATTATTTCATCGAAGATGCCTATCCGAACAAGGATGCGAGGACTGCTTTTCTCGGGATGTTTTTTGCCGTATTTCTTGTTTTTTCTAATCTGCTTCATGTTTTCTCAACCAGCCGCATCTTGAAAAATTTTGGAATCCGGGTCGCTCTTTTGGTTGCCCCATTCTTTTTGCTGGTCTTCTCTGGTGCAATTTTCATTTTCCCTTTTGCTCTGATTTACTGGGCTCTCATCATCAAGGGAACTGATAAGAGTCTTGCTCACTCACTCAATCAATCTGTCAGGGAACTGCTCTACATCCCTATCCCTCCCGAGATCAAGTACAAAGCAAAAGTATTCATCGATATGTTCGTCAATAAGTTTGCCAAAGGCATTGCAGCTCTTCTGATTCTTTTGTTTTTTTCAGCTTTGAGCTTTGAGATAAAATATATAAGCATTATCGCCATCATATTTATCCTTATCTGGATTATTCTCAATATCTTGATTACCAAGGAATATGTGAATATTGTGAAAAGAAACCTCGAGATAAAATGGCATGATGCTGACAAATTTGTTGCAGAAAAGATTGATATCGATATGACAAAGTTGGTTTTCGACACCCTTGAGAGCAAAAAAAGGAGTTCGGTTCTGTATGCAATGAATCTTTTTGACCTTGTCAAAAAAGAAAAGTTGAGTTCTAAACTGAAAAAAATAATTTCATATAAATCTAATGAAGTAAGAGCGAGTTCTATGGATTCCCTTTTTGAAGTGGACGGAGAGGTGTTAATCCCGGAAACCGAAGATTCTCTCGATGAGGAAAGTCTTGATGCCCAGGTAAAGGAAATCATGTCCCTGAATGTTTATCAAGAACTGATGAAAGACCGTCTCGATAAAATTGTAGGTGAGGAAGGCAAAGAGGAAGAAGTTTCCAGGATGGAGGCAGCCAAGGTTATGGGAATAATGGAGCCAACTCCCTCCGTCATCCATAATCTAAGTAAACTGCTCAGGGATAAATCGCCAGAAGTTGTCAGTTATGCTCTTGATAGCGCTGGAAAGCTTAAAAAGCGGGAGTTTGTGCCTTTTATAATTCAAAATTTAAAAAATCCCTCCATCCAGAGAGTTGCCAATAAAGCTTTAGTAGAATATGGAGTTAAGATTATAGGCACATTAAAAGATTATTTGGGGGATTCGAGTGAAGATACGCGATTACGGAAGGCCATACCGGACATCTTGGCTCAAACAGGCGCTCAAAGAGCAGCAGATGTATTAGCCTTGGAATTAAGAAAAGAAAGCAGGGATGTGGAATCTGAAATCGTCAGCGCTATGTATAAGATGAGATCAGAAAAACCTCAAATTCATTTCCGAGAACAGATTGTAGTCCCTCAAATAATACGCGAAATAAAAGAATCTTACATGATTTTGAAGGAAATTCATGACTTAAAAGCCAGTAAGAAAAAAGAGTTCTTGGCCAAAGATTTAGAGAATAATTTAGCTCGATCTCTCAAGTATATTTTTGAATTGCTAAGTCTCATCTATCCCCGGGAAGATATCATCAAAGCTTATCAAAATATTACTACTGGAACAAAAAAAGCAATAGACTATTCTATAGAACTTCTGGACAACATTGTAAGGAAAGAAATAATGGAAGTTTTCCTGCCTTTGATCGAGGATATTCCTTTTGAAGATAAAGTTAAGAAAGGCAGAAAAATGCTCAAGATCTTGGAGAAAATGGA
>SOIV01000149.1 GCA_004377005.1 Candidatus Aminicenantota bacterium
TGCGGCACGACAGAGAGGATTGACAAGGAAGGTTCAGTTTATTACTTTCTAGGCTATGAACATCCTCATCATCGCCGGCGCAGTTTCATTAATCATCTTGATCTGTTTTTTCTTTCTGTTTGCTCTTTACAGTCTTCTGGAGAAAGAAAAGAGAGCGTTCTGGCGCAGCAGTATTGTTTTCCTTTTTTTAATCATCATAAGTATTATTTTTTTTCTCGCTGAATCCCCGTTAAAAAATTGGCTGTTTGGCACCGCCTTTATTTTACTAATCCTGGATCTTGCAATCCTGCTACTTTCTCCCTTAAAAAGAAAATCAACAGAAATTGTGGGAGGACAGAATAAAGTTGATGAAAGAGACGTTATCTTTGCTCGTTTTGAATACAGGGAAGGGACTGAGACTTATGAGGAGTATTATGGGAGAAGACCTGAATACAAGAAGATAGATGATGAAATAAGAAAGTTTCCCGACATCCTTTCTCACCCTCATCTGAAAAAAAATCCACTTCTTTCCGCTCTGGCTTCTGCAGAGTTTGACTTTCTTGAACACCAATTAACTCAGGTGAGTGGAAGGGAAAGTAGAGAAAAATCTCAATTGCCACCTTCTGAAAACACTCGAATAATAAAGAAAATTATAAAATATTTAGGCTCTGATCACTGCGGTATCTGTCTTTTAAATCAAGCTTATGTTTACTCTCATGTAGGAAGAGGACCAGAACATTATAGTGAGGAAATAAAGCTTGAACACAAATACGCCATTGCCTTTGCTTTAGAGATGGATTTAGGGATGGTTGCATCTGCTCCTAAAGAACCTGTTATTGTCGAAACAGGGAAGAAATATGTTGAAGCAGCAAAAATATCTATCATAGTTGCTAATTTCATCCGCCGCCTAGGCTATCCAGCCAGAGCTCATATTGCCGGGAGCAATTATCAAGCTATGCTGCCCCCACTCGCCTGGATGGCTGGATTGGGAGAGTTGGGGAGGCTGGGGATTCTCATAACCTCCAAATACGGGCCCAGAGCGAGGTTAGGACTTATTACAACTGATCTTCCTCTGGTTGCGGATATATCGAAAAAATTTGGTATCCAGAATTTTTGCCAGAAATGTAAGAAATGTGCCAGAAATTGCCCAGCCCAGGCCATTCCTTACGAAGAGAAAGTAGAGGAAAACGGGGTGATGAGATGGGTGCTCAATCGAGAGGAATGCTATAAATTCTGGAGAAAAGCAGGGACTGACTGCGCTGTTTGTATTTATGTCTGTCCCTACAGCAAATCGGACAATGCCTTCCATAACTTCATCAGGATAATGGCGCAAAACTCTTCTGCTGCCCAATCCCTTTCAGTCTGGGCAGATGACTTCTTTTACGGTCGCATTCCCCTTCGTAGAAAATCGCCTCTTAGATAGGGTTTGATTTATCAAGCCCACACTTTTGATCTTACAAACAAATGGATCCGATAAACCACACTCTACAGATTAATCAAATAGCTACAAAATATAAAAAACGGTGGGCTTGATGAATCAAGCCCCTACAATAAGAAACGGTGCATTTGATGAATCAAGCCCCTACGATATATTTAAAAATCATTACTATTTAACCGGCTTATTGTATTTTTTTTCTCCAAGGGGAGACCACATCCCATAGCTTTCTTCATGGATCCGGCATTTGCCTTCAGATGTCCAACGGAATCCGTAGTTATAGCCGAACCATAGATATTTATCTCCGCCTCCATTCTCGGTGGTGATAATATAGCGAGCAGCTATATTGCCAATTCCAAGCACCTTTCTACCCGGCAAATCTGTATCTCCTTTATTAGCATCAAAAGGAATCCAGCCATAAGGTGGAAGATAAACCTCTGTCCAGCGGTGATAGACATCATCGAAGCTGGCATCATCTCCACGGCGGCTTACGGCACCCACGTAGCGGATAGGAACCCCCAGAGTTCGGCACAGAGCGATCATAGAATAAGAATATTCTGAGCATGAAGCTGTGCCTCGTTTAAGAACTGTAGGAGCAGGATTCCAGCCTCCCAATGGCTTGAGGTTATAAGTCAGGTGATTTCCGAGGAAATCATAGATGCGGCGGGCAATCCAGTAAGGATTTTTCTCCTTTCCAGCGATTTTTTTAGCAAGATTCTTGATATAAGGATCATGTATAAGATATTTATCTCCGTCCTGGGTATACTTTCTCCTAATTTCTTTAGGGATGTCTTCCAGACTTCCTATTTTATCCGGATAAATAAAGTACTCCGCAGCATATATTTTTGCTTTCACTTTCCAGCCTGGTTTGACGACTGAATAGCCTTTTAAATCCTTGAAACGAAAATGAGCAATTTTTTGACCCCAGCTATCTTGGATGATCTCCCCTGGTTCAGGATCAAACTGGACAGATCCCAGCAGAGACTGATTATCACGAATTCCAGGAATAGGAAGGTATATGTCTAGAGTTTTTACTGTCCCTGGGCCGTAGTTTCGAAATTCTTTTATAAAATGCAGGGACATCTGGCGCTCATCCCACTTGGAGAAAATATCTTCACTGAAGACCTCTATCTTGTATATCTCGTCATTTTCATAATCCACATTCCAAAGCACATTATCCCCCCAGGCAAGGCCATAGGCGAACGGACCATAGGCGCGCATCGATGAAAGACATAATCCATCAGAAGGATCAACCAGATAAATTCGGTCTTCACTCCTATCTGTTACCCATAAATATTTACCGTCATAAGCGATACCCGCCGGTTCCCGGGCCGGAGAAGGAAAGGTTTGGACCATCATCCCGTCCTCGGGGGAAACCTTGATCAGAATATCTCTCCTGTAATCAACGGTCCAGACGTACTTTCCATCCCAGGCAAGATCGCGGGGATTGGAGCTGTTTGATTCCAGGATCGAAAGAGCTCTTCCTGTTTCAGGATCTAAGAGGTACATGTATTTCTCACCAGAATCTATATGCCAGAGATACTTTCCATCCCAAGCCAGCCCTTCCGGATGGTGGCCAGGAGAGTCAAAACTTTTAAGAACTTTCCCACTCTCCGGGTTTATCTTGTAGATTTTATCTGTAAAATTATCTGCAAGCCACAGATTTTTCCCGTCAAAGGTTAAGCCTGTCGGGCACGGACCGGGCGTTTTTATAACTTTTTGGATGTCTCCAACTTTTGCCCAGGATAAAGATGAAAGAATAAATAAAATACAGATGCCTATGCTTATCTTTTTCATGAAAACCTCCTTTCGTTGCTTCTAGCTTTCCCCAATTATAAAAAAAAGAAAGACCTTTAGCAAAGATTTTTAATTTGTTATTTTAGGAAAGCTCTTTGGTTTGACATCCAAGCTTTAAATAATATATGGTTAAAAAAATCAACCAAATATGAAAGGAGAAGGGAATGGATACCAGTCGTAGGCATTTTCTAAAAAGCATTGGCTTGGGCATCGGAAGTTTTAGTGTTTTTGGTTTATCCGCAAAAAACGCCCAAGCTGAACTTAAGAAAAAATTAACCAAGATAAAAGATTCATCTTCAACCGAAATTGCTCAAGATGAAGATTTCTGGTTCTACGTTCAGCAGGCTTTTGATTGTGACCGAAGCATCATTAACCTCAACAACGGAGGTGTTCATCCAGCCCCAAAAATTGTCATGGATGCTGTTCACCGCTACCTGGATTTCGCTAACGGCGCCCCTGTTTATAACTCCTGGCAAGTCCTTCGGCCCAGAAAAGAGCTCATAAGAAAAAAACTGGCTGATACTTTCGGCTGTTCGCCTGAGGAGATTGCCATCACCAGGAATGTAACTGAAGCCATGCAGATCGCTCTCCTTGGGCTTGAGCTCAAGCCTGGCGATGAACTTTTGACGACAACCCATGACTATCCTTCCATGAAATACGCCCTTTTACAGAGAGAAAAAAGGGAAGGAGTCAAAGTCAAGATGTTTCCTTTTCGCTATCCGCCCAAAAATATAAAAGAGCTGGCTGATGCATTTAAGGAAAACATTACCCCCAGGACCAAGCTCATTGAAGTCTGTCACATCACCAATCTGACGGGTCAGATCTTTCCGATTAGAGAAATCTGCCAAATGGCAAGAAAGCGAGGCATCGAGGTTGTGGTTGACGGAGCTCATGCTTTCGGACACTTCGAGTTCAAGCAGAAAGATCTTGACTGCGATATCTACGGTGCTAATCTCCACAAATGGATGATGGCTCCCATAGGCACAGGTTTTCTTTATGTGAAAAAAGAAAAAATCAAGAAGATATGGCCCCTTTTTCCTGCTCTTAACCCTCAAGGTGATGACATCAGAAAATTTGAACACATCGGAACCCATCCTGATTACTTGGAGCTTGCCATAGGTGAAGCCTTGGCCTTTCATCATGGGATCGGCGGCAAGAGAAAAGAAGAGAGATTGCGCTATCTGAGGAATTACTGGGCAAAAGCTGTTGATAAGCTTCCTGGCGTAAAAATTCTGACTTCTTATGACCCGGAACAGTCTTGCGGTATTGGGACTTTTACAGTTGAAAACATGGATCTGGGTAAATTAGTTCAGGTTCTGTTCAAGAAACATAAAATCTATATCATTACAGTCGGAGTCCCTTCTTTTGATTTGGAAGGTGAAAATATTACTGGAATACGTGTAACTCCAAGCATCTACACAACCCTTCGGGAATTGGATGCCTTTATCGAGGCGGTTTCTTATTATGTAAAACACGGACTTCCCAGCTGAAAAAGAGTATGTTCGCCTTGGAATAAAGATAGTAGGCAGAGACAAGGATTATTACCTGAGATAAAGTTATTTAGCAGGGTGGAAGATAATTACCTGCGATAAATTTATTTAAGGGGAACGCCTGGAGATGAGATTGGATTTAAAAAA
>SOIV01000282.1 GCA_004377005.1 Candidatus Aminicenantota bacterium
GATGCATCCCAGTTCAAGTGCAGTCTTAAGGGCATTTCGCTTTCTCAAGAAGATAAAAGCATTGAGTTAGATCAGGTCGAGCTCAGTGGGCAGGGAAGCTATGATATTGTTGGCAGGAAAATTACCTTAAACCGCCTGAACCTTCAGATACCTCCCTTGCCTCCTTTTCAGATTAGCTCCAAAGTAGACCTTCAACCAAAAGGGAAGAGATATTTTCACCTGAAAAGTCCAAAAATGGATTCTGGGAGTTTATTGACTCTTTTTTCATCTTTTGTGCCCAAAGAGGTATTGGAGTTGGAACCTGCAGGTCATTTTGATCTTGAAATAGAAGCAAGTCAGACACCGCAAGATGGGGATGAATGGAGTTTTTCATGTATCCTTAATCTGACCGAAGGCGCGTTCCATAATCCTCCTTTTACTCTTGCGAGCGAATCACTTCATCAAAAAATTAGCCTACAGGGAAAATACCAGCCCGTTAAAAAACGCACGAAATTTTCTGTCGAATTCGATCTTTCCAAGGGAGAATCTCTCTGGAATGAGTATTATGTGGATTGGAGCAAAAACCCTTTTCGCGCCAATGTGTCTGGTGTCTATCATATTCCCCTAAAGCGTCTCGATGATTTTTCTCTGGAAGCATCGCTTTTTCCTTTGGGTAAGATAGATGTCCGGGGATTGCTTAGATTTCAAGACTCAAGTCTTTTTGATTTAGAAATTTTCGCTTCTAAGTTAAACCTCAGTTCCATTTATTCTTTCTTTTCTCAGGAACAAACTCCTGAACAGTCTGCTCTTGATTTGAAGGGTGAAGCGGAAAGTCAAATTAGGCTCAGGAAGGAAAAGGATAAGCTATCGATAATAGGCCAAATTCAGGTTAGAAATGCATCCCTGGAAAACAGAGAAAAAGAGATCTTAATGGAAGGAATAGATATAGAACTTCCGGTTTATTATGAAAACCAAATCAAAGAAAATGACGAAAAAGAGGAATCATTTTTGAAGAAGGGTTATTTCAGGGTAAGAAAGTTTAAGACGCCTTTTCTCTCAAAGGCACCTCTTCAGATCAATTTTCTTGTGGGGCGAAATAAATTTATGATTGAACCGGTGACAATGGAAATTTTCGGGGGAAAGGCAGCTCTAGGAAAATCAGTCTTTTTCATAGGCTCAAAGCCTTCTGATATCCACGGCACACTCTCTTTTTCTCTGAGTGACATGGATCTCTCTCAACTTCCCATAGAATCGGATAGATTCAACTTGAGCGGCTTAGCAAATGTGGACCTCTCCCATATTGAGATAGATCCCGAGGAGCTTTCAACGATAGGGAAAGGAGAAATAGACATCTTTGATACAAGAATTAATGTTGAAAATATCAAGATTGCAAAACCCTTTTCAGAAGACAGAACCATATCTTGTGATGTTGAATTTAAGGATTTGAACTTGGAAAAACTTACAGATTCAATTCCTTTCGGACGGGTAACTGGCATTTTAAGAGGAGAGATAAAAGACCTGGCTTTTTCCTATGGTCAGCCTGAAAGTTTTGTCATGAATCTGGAGTCAGTAAAAAGAAAGGGAGTGCCTCAGAAGTTCAGTGTGAGAGCTGTTAACGACCTTTCGGTAATAAGCTCCGGGGAGCAAACTGCAATTTCCTCAAAAAAGGGATTCACAAGATTTATTCAAGAATTTGGGTATAAAAAAATCGGCATATTTTGTTCGCTTAAGAATGATATATTCACCTTAAGCGGTACGATCAAGGAGAAAGGAGTTGAATACTTGGTTAAGAGGTCTTGGCTTTTTGGGATTAGTGTGGTAAATAAAAAACCTCGTAACAGAATCAGATTTAAAGATATGATGGACCGGCTCAAGAGGATTGGGCAGTCTGAAAAGGCAAGTGACCAAACTAACGGATTTTGATATAATTATTAAAACTTAAAATTTTTAAAAGAAGGTTTAAAATGAAACTAAAATCTTTAAAATTTGCTTCAATCAGTTTATCTTTTTTATTCCTCGTTTCTTGCCTCACTATCAACATATATTTCCCTGAAGCTGAGATTAGAAAAGAAGCAGAGGAGATCGTAAGAGAAATAAGAAAATCTGAAGAAGAAAAGAAAGAAGACAAGAAGAATGTGTCCGGTGTAGGTGAAGCACAAAAAATATTAAGCGACCGAGAGAACTCATTTTCGCTCGTTCCAGCAGCTTATGCCCAGGAAGAAGTTACGAATCCTAAAATTCGGGCTCTAAAACAATCTCTCAGCGAAAGATTTCCGAAACTCAGACCCTTTTTTGACAAAGGAAACGTCGGAGAAACAAACGATGGCTTCATTCGAATAAGGGATGAATCAGGTTTGAATTTGAAAGAAAAGGCGCTGTTGCGAAATTTAGTTAAGGACGAGAATAACGACCGAAGAAATTTTTATACTGAGTATGCAAAGGCCAAGGAAATTGATCCCAGCCAGGTTAATAGAGTTCGGAAAATATTCGCCGAGAAATGGATTAATGAGGCAAAAGCGGGATGGTGGATTCAAAAAGAAGATGGTGAATGGATAAAAAAGACATAGATATTTAACTGCTGCTGATATTTAAAACAAAAAAGCATTGCTTTTCGGATCGAATTGAACATGAGGGCTGGTCTCATCATTAGGCCTAATCATGCTCGGAGGAATAAGGCGTGAAAAGAATAAAAAGGAAACAGCTCAAAAAAGATGAATTGGTTAGTACTGTAAATAAAATTGTTCGTCTTGCTAAAGAGCGAACAAAGGAACTTGTAGCTCTTGTAGTTTTGGTTGCGGCTCTTTTATTAATTTTTGCTGGCCTAAAATTTGTCACGGGAGAAAATAGAAAAAAGGAGAGTCGTTTGCTCACCCAGATTCTTAATCTTCACGCCGAGTTGAATAATAATCCAGAAAATGTAGCCCAACTCGAAGAATTGGCCGGAGATGGAAAATTCTCCCGCTTAGCTTATCTTCTTCTGGCGACCTACTGCGTGGAGAATGGAGATCATGATAAAGCTCAGAGCTATCTTGAAAAAATGCCAGAACGTCGAAAGGATATTCTCTACTACCAGGCTAAGGATTTATTGGCTCAGATTCATTTTAAACGCAAAAATTATGACAAGGCCATTGCCATCTACAAAAAGATTGAAGATGAAGATCCCAGAGACCATTCTTTGGATGTTATCCTTTTTCATCGAGCAGAGGTCCATGAGGAAAAAGGAGAATTTGAGGAAGCTCTGGTTCTCTATAAGAAAATTCAAGAGGAATTTTCTCAGACGTTTTACGGTTATGACGCTGCTCAAAAAATTAGAAAATTAGAAACAAAAAAATAGTCCAAACTATTGTAAATTATAATAAAAAATATATAATAAAATGTTAATTTTTGTCATTTTAAACAGGAGGCAATAAATGGCTTTAATTATAACCGAAGAATGCATCAATTGTGCTGCCTGCGAACCTGAATGTCCTAATGAAGCAATCACGGCTGGAGATGAAATTTATGACATTGATCCTGATAAATGTACAGAGTGTGTCGGGCATTTTGATGAATCCCAATGCGCGGCTGTCTGCCCGGTTGATTGCTGCGTGCCTGACCCTGATCATAAAGAAACAAAAGAAGAATTGATGACAAAGTTTAAGAGGCTTACGTCCGGAGATTGATTCCTTAAATTTGGATTTTCTTGGAAATAGGAGTGATTTCGGTCACTCCTATTTTTTTATCTGAGAAATGCAAGAAGAAACGAAAGAAGCTCCAGGCCAGATTGGCGTGGCTCCGGCGTTTTCTTTAAAGAGAAGAATCTGGCTGAACATAGTGCTTTTCGTTCTCACCATATTCTCTACGCTTTTTGTGGGAATATCTTTGAGCATAAGTTTCAAGTATCCTGAAGTTCTTGCCCAAAATCCTCCAAGCGTTCTTGATCTTGTAGAAAAACTCAGGGATCCGCAAGTCATATCATTGAGCATTATATATGTGGTTGTGCTTCTAGGGATTCTGTTAGGCCATGAAATGGGTCATTTTCTTACCTGTCGCTACTATAAAATAAACGCCACTCTTCCTTACTTTATCCCGGCGCCGACTTTAATTGGTACCTTTGGGGCTTTTATTAAAATCAAATCGCCCATAACAAGAAAGCAGCAGCTTTTTGATATAGGAGTTGCAGGTCCTTTAACTGGTTTTATTCTTTCGGTTCCCGCGCTTGTGTATGGCCTTTCACTGTCAAAAGCTGTTCCTCCAATTGTTCGCGATGAGGCTGTCTATGTTTTTGGCGAGCCTCTCATCCTTAAAATTTTTGGAGCTATGATTTTTAAGGATATTCCTCCAGACTACGGCGTTTTCCTCCATCCCGTCGCTTTTGCAGGGTGGGTTGGGATTCTCGTTACAGCCTTAAATCTTTTTCCTTTCGGGCAGCTAGATGGTGGTCATATATCTTATGCGCTGTTTGGGAAAAAGTCGCGAAATTTAACCCGCTTTTTCCTGGGAGTTTTCATTGCCATGGGAATTTTTTTCTGGGTAGGATGGTTTATTTGGGCCTTTCTCCTTCTTTTTATGGGGTTGAAGCACCCACCAGTTCAGGATGAAGGAGCACATTTATCGCCGCGCAGGAAATTTATCAGTTATGTGATTATTTTGATCTTCATCCTCTGTTTCATTCCAGACCCGATTAAAGGGCTTAGTTTGTTTGATATATTGAAAGAATTTCGATTCTGATGGGAATAAAAATGCACGAAAAAGGGTCTATAGTTATTAACAGAATCTGTGGAAAAGTTGTGGAATTATGGCATTATTTTAAGCCATATTTTAGCAACTACTTGGAAATATGACAAATTGCACAAAAACTAGTCA
>SOIV01000110.1 GCA_004377005.1 Candidatus Aminicenantota bacterium
CTTTTTCTTCCCCGAAATCGGGGAATTTCATCAGGATAGCCTAAGGGTGTTAAAGCCAAGACTTTAACATTCTCAGGAATGTTCAGAATTGCTTTGACCTCTTCCTCCTCAAAAGAACCTATCCAGCATGTCCCAAGTCCCTCTTCCTGTGCCTGGAGGATAAGATGCTCTAAAGCTATGGTGACATCTACAGACCAAGATTTCATGTAACGGCCCATATGAGCATAACAATTATCAGGAAAACCGCATCCAACGATGATAATCGGTGCTTCAGCCATAAAAAACTGTCCTGCAGAGGCTTGAGCTAACTTTTCCTTTAATGTTTTGTCTTTGACTATGATGAACTTCCAGGGCTGAAAATTTTTCCCTGAAGGGGCGAGACGAGCAGCTTCAAGAACACGCATAAGATCCTTTTCAGGAATGGGATCTTCTTTATATTTCCTTACGCTTCGTCTCTTCTGAATAACATCCAAAACTTTCATTTTTCCTCCGTCTTTTGACCTTGCTCTTTTGGCCTGTATTTATCTATAAGCGATAAATACTTTCTGGCTTCATCCTTATTGTTTCGTTTCTCAAAACCGCTCCCCAGTATCTGACACTTCCTCACTATCTCCTGCCTGACAAGCATTTCTTGATGAGGCGTTAAATCGAGATGCAACGCCTTTTCCAAAGCTTTAATCCTGAACCTGTCCATACCCCAGTATTTTCGTGAGAGCTGGTCAGGGTGCCCTCCTCGTTTGATGATCAGGGGTTTGGACAGAAAACAAACAGGGTATTTGAGGGCAAGCCGAATGCCAAAATCATAATCTTCGCAAACCAGCAATTCCTCATCGAATTTTCCCGTTTCCTCAAAAATCTCTCTCCTGAATAGGGCAGAAGAAAGGCTTATAAGACAGAGGGGCAACACCCGGTCAAAGATCCAGCCTGAATATTTCCTGTGCTTTTTCTTGGGATTAACAAAGACTCCGCGCCTAATCCATATCTCCTCGGTGTAACAAACCTTTGCTTTGGGAAAGGCATTCATAAAACTCATCTGGATGCTGATCTTCTCTTTTTTCCAGAGGTCATCTGAATCTAAAAAAGCGATATAATCGCCTTGAGCAAGATCAAGCCCCAGATTCCGGGCTGCACTTACTCCTTTATGCTCCTGGAAGTGGTATTTCATCTTATTCCCGAAAGATTTTACAATTTCTTTCGTATTATCCGTAGAGCCATCATCAATCACCAAAAACTCGAATGAACTAGAGCTGTTCCGAACGAAATAATCCTGATTCAGCACAGACTGAATGGCCTCATCAAGAAAAGAGGCTCGGTTATATGTCGGGATAATTACACTAATCATTGCCAAAAAAGCTCTGTTCAGGGACTTTTTGAGATAGTAACTTTGTCACTTTTATCAAAAGGAATCTTTATATATCCCCACGCGGTCCTCACCTCGATTTCCCCGAAGAAACGGCAAAGAGCTGACGTTTGGCGAAGTTGAATGTAGACCTCTTTTCCGGCTTCAAAGAAACTCATGAGGAAAGGAATTGAAAAAACTCTTATTTCTCCGCCTTCAATATTTTTATCTCCGCTTATTATCCCTTCGCCAACGGGCTTCCCTCCCAACTGAAATCCATAGCGTATCCTGTCTACCAGGAGTTCAAAGGCATTACTGTTTTTAAGGCTCACCTTTAAGCTTATATCCGCCCCCCCGATCGTCATCTCCTTCACCTGAAGAGCAAGGAATTCAATCTCAGGTTTCTTGAAGATCGGGAATTCTCCGGAAAAAGCAATAGGAAGCCTCCCCTTCTCCCCCCGGCCATCCGAAAAGGTCATAGCACCTGTCAAATAGCATTGGACTTTATCTTCTTTTTCTATTCCCTCCACGGCACGAAAGAGATGAGCATAGGTGATTTTTAGCGGAAAAGAAAGAAGTGTATTTCCCTTTGCCTCGATGCGTATGTATTCCTCTAAGGGAGTTGATAAGCGGAAGTATTCCTTCTGATTGACAACAAACCGGTAATCATAACTGGAAAGAAAATAGGGCGAAGAGGAAGAGTTCGATATGTTGACATAAAAAATAAGGAAAAGTCCTGAGACGCCTAAATCCTTAATTTTTTTCTCTTCAAGAGATATGCTGAGGTCTTTTCTCAAAGACAAAGGCAAGGCTGAACTGGCAAAAGCCCAGAGGAAAAGCAGGAAGAAACACAATGTTTTTCTCAATTTTTTCACTTTATATTTTTTGAATCCTTAAGCATACACCAATGATTTAAGTAGAACAAGATTTCAAGTTTCTGCGAAAAATGTTTGAATAGAAGGCGAAATTGCTTTTATAATAGTACAAACAAAGAAAAGAAAACGCGCCAATGGAAAATATAGAATCTGATTACTTGATGAAACCGACAATAATAGGTAAAAAATTATGAAGAAATTGCAAGCTGAATTTCGAGAAAAAGAATTTTTTATTCATCATTTTGGAGCTGAAGTCTATGCTGTCGGAGGCTACGTGCGCGACCTTATCAGAGGAATACCATCCGAGGATGTGGATATTCTCATTACTCATCATAGCGTTGAAGATATCATAAAAATAATCCAACCTTATGGAAAAGTTGATCTTGTTGGAAAGAGCTTTGGTATCATTAAATTTACGATAAACGGAAAAACGTACGATTTAGCCCTGCCCAGGAAAGAGGTTCCGAGAGGAACAGGAGTCAAAAAGCATAAAGATTTTATAATCTCTTCAGATCCAAATCTACCCATCGAGAAAGACCTTGAAAGACGAGATTTTCGATGTAACAGTATTGCTTTAAGGCTGACTGATAATAAGGTTATCGACCCTTTCCGTGGAGCCAGCGATATCAAAGCAAAAAAAATAAGACTATCAAATCCTGCGTCATTTCCTGATGATCCTCTGCGAATTCTTAGAGTGGCCCGATTTGCCTCAGTTCTTGAGTTTTCGGTTGATCCTGAAATTTATGAAACCTCCAGAGAAATAGATTTATCAGGCTTAAGTGTAGAGAGGGTGAACGAGGAGATTTTTAAAATTCTCCTTTTTTCTCCTCTTCCTTCAGTCGGGCTCGAAGAGTTATTCAAGCTCGGCGCCATACGCCAGCTCTTTCAGGAACTCTACAACCTGACCCTATCTATCCAGGACCCCCTCTTTCATCCCGAGAAAGATAAATATGGCAATCATACTGTCTGGTATCACACCAAGCTCACAGTGGACCAGGCAAAAAGGCTATCCGAACTTGCGCAGTTTTCTCAAGAGAAAAAACTGGCCCTGCTGCTGGCCTCCCTTTATCATGATGTAGGAAAACCATCTACAGCCCAGTGGGAGTTCAAGAAGGGAAGGATGGTTATCACCAATAATGGCCACGATGTCCTCAGCGAGAAGATCACCAAAAAAATTCTTAGCCGGTTCAGAATTTTTTCATGGAATGGATATAAACTGAGAAAAACAATCCTTTCCCTGATTAAATGTCATCACCGGGCCTCTGAATTATGGCAGAACAGGGAGGTTGTGACCAAAAAGGCCTTCAACCGCCTCGCGGCAGATATAAGCGGTGAAATCGAGCTTCTGGTTTATCTTGATGCAGCTGACCGTGCCGGAAGGAAAGAAAAACCGATTATAGAGTTGGACGAAGAAGCACGCTGGCTTCTTCGTAAATTCAAGGAGCTCGACGTAACTAAAGAGACTATTAAACCTTTAATCATGGGCAGAGACCTGATAAAAATGGCGGTCGCTCCCGGCCCCTTGATGGGAAAAATCCTTAAAAAACTGTATGAGCTCCAGCTCGACAATGAGTTTGAGACGAAAAAAGAAGGTCTGCAAATTGCTAAAAAAATCATCGAGAAGGAGCTTCCATGAAAATTCTTGTGGCTGGTGGAGCAGGATATATTGGATCTCACACAGCCAAAGAGCTCATCAAGGAAGGATTTGAAGTCGTTGTTTTCGATAATTTTTCTACAGGCAAAAAAGAGCTTCTTGTGGGAGGAGAGCTTTTCGAGGGCGACCTCATGCATAAAGAGAGCATTAAAAAAGCCTTGGGGTCAAAAAATATCGAAGCTGTTCTTCACTTTGCATCCCTCATCCAGGTGGGAGAGTCTTATGCAGACCCCCGAAAATACTACACCCACAACCTCATCACCAGCCTGAACCTCCTGGATGTTATGCTGGAAGCAGGAGTTAAATACTTCGTTTTTTCTTCAAGCGCTGCTGTTTATGGTGAGCCTCTACAAAATCCGATACCAGAATCTCATCCCTTAAATCCTTTCAATCCTTATGGGCAGACAAAGTTCTTTGTGGAGAAAGTCATTCAAGATTACGAAAGAGCATACGGACTAAAATTTATATCTCTCCGCTATTTCAATGCTGCGGGAGCAGATCCAGAAGGGCACTTAGGCGAGCTGCACGACCCTGAAACCCACCTTATTCCCAACATCCTCCTTTTTCTCCTGGGAAAAAAGAAGAAATTTGAAATTTTTGGAAAGGATTTCCCCACCAAAGATGGAACAGCGGTCAGAGATTACATCCATGTCACAGATCTGGCAAAAGCCCATGTGCTTTCTCTCAAAAAACTCCTGAAATCCCCCCAGAGTGAGTTTATCAATCTGGGGACAAACAAAGGCTATTCTGTTTTAGAGATTATAAATAAAACAGAAGAAATCACAGGAGAAAAAGTTCTCTACACCGAAAGCCCGAGGCGCAAAGGGGATGTTCCAGTGCTCTTAGCCTCAAGAGAAAAGGCAGAGAAAATCCTGGGCTGGAAGCTATACCATTCAAACATCGAAACAAT
>SOIV01000137.1 GCA_004377005.1 Candidatus Aminicenantota bacterium
GAAATTAGTCAAAAGGCAAGAGGAGCTATAGAAAGAATGGTCGAGATTTAAGGAGAAATTCAAAGGATTCTAACTCTGAATGTAGGGGTTTGATTTATCAAGCCCGCCTTTTAGTGCAAGGTTTAAAGATGGAAAGTGCAGAAAAGAGAATCGAAGAAATTATATTTATTCTGAGTGAAGCTTATCCCTCGAGTCGAACTGCTCTCAAACATGAAAATCCGCTCCAGATTCTTGTGGCCACAATTCTGTCTGCTCAGTGCACGGATGAAAAAGTGAATCAGATCACCCCGTCCCTTTTCCAAAAATACCCGAAACTTTCAGATTTTGCCTCTGCCGGTAAACAAGAATTAGAGGCAGAAATCAGGCCGACAGGGTTCTTCAGGAACAAAGCGAAAAGCATTATTAACGCTTCCAAAAAGATTGTTGAAGATTTCGGGGGTAAGGTACCGGATAATATGGAAGACCTTATAACTCTGCCTGGAGTGGCAAGGAAGACAGCCAATATTGTGCTCTCCAGCGCTTTTAAGAAGGCTGAAGGCATTGCTGTTGATACTCATGTGAGACGCTTGTCTCAAAGATTGGGTTTGAGCAAGGAAAAGGATCCGGATAATATCGAAAAAGACCTTATGGAAATTGTTCAAAAGAAATACTGGCTCGATTTTAATTATATGCTCGTCAACCATGGCCGGAAGATCTGCATGGCTCGAAAACCTCTTTGCCCTCAATGCGGTGTAAAACACCTCTGCCCTTCAGCCAAAGACTTTTATTCTGAAGCAGAGCTCAATCCTTGAATGTAAAGAAAATGATGAAAGAAGCCATGCTCTACAAGGCTTTTCCTGAGAAGAAGGTCTCGTGTTTCCTCTGTAGCCATCGCTGCGATATTGTCGACTCGAAATTCGGCATCTGCGGAGTGAGACAAAACAAGGAAGGAAAGCTTTACACCCATGTCTACGGGGAAGTCATAGCTGCTCATGTCGACCCCATCGAAAAAAAGCCCCTTTATCATTTTTTACCAGGGACAACATCTTTCTCCATTGCCACCATAGGCTGCAATTTCCGCTGTCCCTTCTGTCAGAACTGGCAGATTTCCCAAGTCTCAAAGAGAAAAGAAGGAGGATTACAAGGCCAAAAACTTCTCCCTGAAGATGTAGTCTTGGCGGCAAAAAATTACGGCTGTCAGAGTATTTCTTACACTTACACCGAACCAACGATTTTCTTTGAGTATGCCTACGACACTGCCAAGCTCGCCAAGAAAGAAGGCCTGGCTAATATATTTGTCACCAATGGCTTCATGACTCCGGAAGCTCTGGAGACAATCAAACCTTATTTAGATGCCTGCAATGTCGACCTAAAATCATTCAGGGAAGAGTTTTATAAAGATGTATGTAAAGCTCATTTACAGCCTGTTCTTGATTCTATTCGCCTTATGAAAAAATTAGACATCTGGGTTGAAGTTACCACTCTGGTGGTTCCGGGGGAGAACGATGGAGATGAGGAGCTGCGGAGCATCGCCAGCTTTATTGCCGAAACAGACCCTGATATTCCCTGGCACATAAGCCGTTTCCATCCTAACTATCAATACACAGATACTCAGGCAACCCCCGTTGAAACCTTGCGCAAAGCTTGCTCCATAGGGAAGAAGGAAGGCCTTCGCTATATTTATGTCGGGAATGTCCTCGGGGAATCAGAAGACACTCTTTGTCCCTCCTGCGGGAAAACCCTTGTTCGAAGATCTGGATTCAGTATTTCAGACTACAAAGTGAAAGATTCCGCCTGCGCTTTCTGCGGAAAACATGTTGCAGGTGTTTTTGGACCGACTGAATGATTCTACGAGAGCGTTTTTCTGTTTGGCCGTTTATACTTATAAGTTGGCCTTTCTCCGCGGCTCAAGAGCTCCAGGACCAGGTCGTCCGGGAAGCTCAAGACTGGATAGAGTCATGAACTAGGGAAAGCTAAAGATGGAAAGATACAGGTTTCTCCGTCATACGGCTGATGCAAAATTTCAAGCTTTTGGCACGACTTTGGAGGAAGCCTTCATTAATGCGGCTTTAGCCACAGCTTCTTTGATGTGGGATTGGGAGAAAATCGAGAAAAAAATAGAATACAAGGTCGAAGTGAGCGGAAAAGACCTCATGCAGTTGCTTAGTAGCTTTTTAGAAGAGATAATATACCTGTTGGATTCGAAAATGTTTCTTTTGGGTTTTCCTGAGAATTTGAGAATTGAAAAAAAAGGAAGCCTTCATGTATTGAAAGCTCTCTTCAAAGGAGATAAATATTCTGATAAGTATAAAATCCATGGAGATGTCAAGGCTATAACCTATAATGAGATGGAAATCGAACAAAACGTCCATTTCATGGTTCAGGTTGTGGTCGATGTTTGAGGTGTGAAAATGGAGCTAAAAAGAATAAATGACTATACCTGGGAAATTCCGAAAGAAGGGGATATGAAAGTCCCTGCGCTTATTTATACTTCGGCGAAGCTTCTTGAAAGTGTAAGGCGGGATATGACCCTAAAGCAGGCAAAGAATGTGGCCTGCTTGCGTGGCATACAGAGGAAGTCTTATGTTATGCCCGATGCTCATCAGGGATATGGATTTCCGATAGGTGGAGTAGCTGCTTTTGATATGGATGATGGCATCATTTCTCCTGGCGGAGTTGGCTATGATATCAACTGCGGAGTTAGGCTGTTGAGGACAGATTACACCGAGAGAGATATCCATGAAAGGCGGGCGCAGCTTTTAGCCGAAATGTCCAAAGCGGTCCCAGCAGGCGTGGGCAAAGGAGGTATCACTCGCCTGAGCCGGAATGTTCTTCTTGAAGTCTGTGCTAAAGGCGCAGAGTGGGCAGTTGAGAATGGTTACGGAACAAGGGAAGATTTGGAGAGGACTGAAGAGAGTGGAAGGATGGAAGCAGCAGACCCCAGCTATCTTTCGCCTCGAGCGGTGGAGAGAGGAATTCCTCAGCTGGGAACCTTGGGTGCTGGAAATCATTTTTTGGAGATACAAAAAGTTTCGGAAATTTATGACGAGCAAGTTTCTCGAGTTTTTGGGATCGACTCTGTAGGACAAGTTTTGATGATGATTCATTGCGGAAGTCGAGGATTGGGACACCAGGTTGCTTCTGACTACATCAGGTTAATGGAAAATAAATTTGGGATTAGAGGATTACCCGATAGAGAACTGATAAACGCGCCAATCCGTTCGCAATTAGGCGAGCGGTACTATAAATCCATGAGTGCAGCAGTCAATTACGCTTTTGCCAACCGACAGATGATAGCTCATTGGGTCCGCGATGTATTTGCAAAAGTTATGGGAAGCTCAGAAGGTATGAGTCAAGTGTATGATGTTTGCCATAATGTAGCTAAATTTGAAAAACACAAAATAGACGGAAAGGAGAGAGAGGTTTGCATTCATCGCAAGGGAGCGACAAGGAGCTTTGGACCGGGCCGGGAAGAAATTCCTGAAATCTTCCGCTCTGTCGGACAGCCGGTCATCATTCCCGGGAGCATGGGGACAGCCTCTTATATACTTGTCGGGACTTCAGAGGCGGAACAGTTGAGCTTTGGTTCCACTGCTCACGGAGCAGGGAGAGTAATGTCCAGGCATGAAGCTCTGCGCAGATTCAGGGGAGAACAGATCAAGCAGGAGATGGAGAGCAGGGGAATTGAACTGAAGTCCACGAGCTGGAAAGGAGTAGCCGAAGAAGCTTCCGGGGCCTATAAGGATGTGGATGAAGTCGTTAAAGTCTCCCATAAAGCGGGACTAGGGAAACTGGTAGCAAAGGTTGTTCCGGTTGGAGTTATGAAAGGCTAGCTGCCTAAGTTACAATTTTATCTATATCTTTTTCAGCATAATCCTCAAAATCTTGTGCAAGGGCATATTCGCTCTGGAGCATCATGTAATGGCTGTGCTCGACTTTACTAAAATAGGTGAGAATTTTTTTCTGGGGATCCTCAAATCTTTTGGAAAGATTGGCATAAAAATTTTCTGCTGACTTCTCTGACTCCATGGCCTGGTGGAGAATGTCCGCAAAAGATGAAGAAGGGCCGATGTGAATGGACGGAAGCAGAGCCTCATCAGTAGTATCCGGGATTTGAGGCTCATCTCCTTGATAGAGAGTTTCATAAAGCTTTTCCAAGATCTCTTTATGTTTATTCTCTTCATAAGCCAACCATTGAAATTTTTCTTTAAGCAGAGGATTTGAAACCCTTTCAGCCAGATCAGAATAGGTTTTATTTGCATCGATCTCCGCTCTGATCGCAATTCCTAAGAGTTTATTTACAGATGCTGTAGAAACATCTAACATTTTTTTCTCCTTTGAATAGATTTAATAAATTTTGAAAGATGCGAGCTCAAGCATCACGGCATCTTTCCAGGTCAAATATAACTTAAGCTTTTATTCTAATCAGAAAATCCTGAAATGAAAAGTTAAAAAATTAATAATTTCGAGCTGATGTCTCGAAGGCAATCAAAGTACGGTTTACATAGAATATCTAAAATTATGTTTGGAAAAGGACAATTCAACCTTTTGACATCTAATTTTTCTTGTGCTATAGATACTTTCACTCGCGTCTGTTGGAGAAGAAGAAACTAAATTCGACGTTTGCCGTATCTTTTAATAGTTTAACGTACTATGGGTATTAAGCTTTCAAGATTCAGTTCCAGATCAAGAAGGGTGTTCTCTATTCCCCGTTTGTATGGCCTTCTGAGTCCACGTGCCTACACGGTTATGATGTTCAGTGCGATATTTTTTACCCTGACGGTAAAAT